>JBGPTG010000153.1:0-7947 GCA_041490545.1 Gammaproteobacteria bacterium | reverse complement strand
TGCTTCGAGCCTGGCCACCACTTCGTCCAGCCGGCGCAGGTGGGCCGCATCGTCCACCTTGGTCACGGCAATTCCATTCACGTCGGGACCGACCGAGGCTTCCAGGTCGCGCGCGGCCATCGAATCCGGCCGGTTGATGCGTACCACCACGTCCGCCCCGCCGCGCCGCACGCGCGCTGCCGCCTGGGCCACGAGCTTGCGCGCATTGTCCTTTTCTCCGGCGGGCACGCTGTCCTCGAGGTCGAGGAGCAGGCAGTCGGCGCCGCGCGTGTGCGCCTTGTCGACATACTTCTCGACATTGACCGGCACGTAGAGGAGCGACCGCCATACGGGGAGTCCGGGTTTCATTCGTCTTCTCCTTTTGCGGGCGGCGCGCCTTCGCAGGCGATGCCCGCGGCAAGCAGCTTTGCATACGCGAGCGCGTCCACGCCGGCCCCGGCGAGCAAGGCGCGGTTGTGCTCGCCCAGTTGCGGCGCCGGCGCGCGGATCGCGCCGGGCGTGCGCGACAGGCGCGGCGTGACGTGGTGCATGGGAAATTCGCCCATCTCGGCATCGGGATAGTCGGCGACGAGTTCGCGCTCGATCGCGTGCGGGTCTTCGAGAATCTGCGCGATGTCGTACACCGGGCCGATCGTGACCTCGGCCTTGCTGAAGTGCTCGACGTTCTCGCCTTGAGTGCGCTCGGCGATGAAGCCGCCGATGATGGCGTCGAGATCATCGGCATGTTTGAGACGCGCGGAGTTGGTCGCGTAGCGCGGGTCGTCGATCAGGTCGGCGCGGCCGATGGCGCGGAACAGGCGCTCGGCCATCTTCTGGATCGACGCCGACAGGCAAACCCAGAGCCCGTCCTTGGTACGATAGGCGTTGCGCGGCGCGGTCGTGCTCGAGCGGTTGCCGGTGCGTCCCTTCACCTTGCCGGTGAGGCGCAGATTGGCCGCTTGCGGACCGAGGATGTTGAACAAGGGCTCGAGCAGCGGCAGATCGACAATCTGGCCCGCGCCGCCCGCGCGCTCGGCTTCGCGCAAGGCGATCATCACCGCCGCGGCGCCGTGCAGCCCGGCGACGCTGTCGGCGAGGTACATCGGCGGCAGCACCGGCTCGCGGTCGGCGAAGCCGTTCATCGACGCGAAGCCCGACATCCCTTCTATCAGCGTGCCGAATCCCGGACGCTGGCTGTACGGCCCGCCCTGTCCCCAGCCGGAGATGCGCACGATCACGAGCTTCGGATTGCGCGCGAGCAGCACCTCGGGGGCGAGGCCCATCTTCTCGAGTATCCCGGGACGGAAACTCTCGATGAAGACCGCCGCGGAGGGGACGAGCGAGAGCAGCAGCTCGCGTGCCTCGGATCTGCGCAGTTCCAGGCACAGGCTCTTCTTGCTTCGCGAGTAGAGTTTCCACGTCACCGGCACGCCGTTCGTCTGCCAGGCGCGCAGCGTGTCGCCCGCCGGCGGCTCGACCTTGATCACCTCGGCGCCGAAATCGGCGAGCAACTGCGTGAGCGTGTTGCCGGCGACCAGGCGCGAAAGATCGAGGACGCGCACGCCCTCGAGCGCGCCGCGCGCGTCTGGATCGTAGTTGCGCTGCTTCAGCTTCTCAGCCATCTGCCCGATCGAATGTCAGGGAAAAGTACAGCCCGGAAGTGAAACGCCCCGGCCGCGCGAGCGGTCCGGGGCGCCTGATGCTTGAGGCAGCCGGCGCTAGCTGGCGCGGCTTCCGAACCTGCGAGTTGATCCGCCGGTAGAGCCTTGCCTGCCGGTACTGCCTGGGTGGTCTGTCATTGGATCACCTCCTTCCGTGGTTGACGAGCCCAAAGTGTAGCAAACCGCGCGGCTGTCGACGAGTCCCTCCCGGCGCGGGCCGCGGCAGTTTTGGCTTACACTCCGCGCAAGGTCTGCAGGTACCGGAGGAGTCCGCCATGCACCGCCAGGTCGTCCTTGGTCTCATCGCGCTGTTGGCAGCGTCCCAGGGTTTCGCGCAGTCCTACCCGTCGAAACCGATCCGGATCATCGTGCCCTACTCCGCCGGCGGCGGCACCGACATCGTCGCCCGCGCGGTGGCACAGAAGATGAGCGAAAACTGGGGGCAGTCGGTCGTGGTGGACAACCGCGTCGGCGCGAGCGGCATGATAGGCGCGGACGCCGTGGCCAAGGCGCCCGCCGACGGCTATACGCTGCTGATGGCCTCGCCCGCCGAAATCGCCGTCAACCACCATCTCTATGCGAAAGTTCCGTACGACCCCGAGCGCGATTTCGCGCCCGTCACCCTGGTGGCAGTCACGCCGCTGGTGGTCGCGGTTTACCCGGGGCTTCCGGCGAAGACGATCCAGGAACTCGTCGCGCTCGCCAAATCCAGACCGGGCACGCTCGGATACGCCACGCCCGGGACCGGCAGCACCCAGCATCTTTCGGGGGAAATGCTCATGTCCGCCGCCGGCATCCGGCTCGTGCACATCCCTTACAAGGGCGCGGGCCAGTCGATCCCCGACGTGATCGGCGGCCAGGTCCCGCTCGGCATCTACGGATTGCTCACCATCCACCAGCAGGCGAAGGCCGGGAAGCTCAAGGTGCTCGCGGTGACCACGCCGAAGCGGTCTTCGGCGGAGCCCGACTGGCCTACGCTCGCCGAATCGGGCTTTCCCGGATTCGATACTTCGCTCTGGTTCGGGCTGCTCGCTCCGGCGGCCACGTCGAAAGACATCATCGGCAGGCTGCATCTCGAAGTCGCGCGCATCCTCAAGCTGCCCGACGTCGTCGAGCGCATCGCCTCCCAGGGCGGCGACGTCGTCGGCAACACCCCGGCGGAGTTCACCGCCTTCATCGCGTCCGAATCCGCCAAGTACGCGAAGATCATCAAGCAGGCAAACGTCAAGCTCGACTAGGTCGGGCCCAGCCGGGGTCGGCCCCTGGTACCCCGTGACGTTTGACGCACGTCAAGATCGCGCAGCGAGCATCTGCGTAGCATTGCTTTGCGGGTGCGCAACGCGTCTGTGGCGCCAGGGCAGTCCAGAGCTTGTATCCAATTTCGAATCGATGCCTTCATTGCGAGTCGCGATGCGAGCACGCTTCCCGGCGGAGATCGCTCGTGTTGGTGCTCCTCGTCGCGGCAGGCGCCCTGCCCGGCTGCGGAACCATGGAAAACGGTCGCAGCTGGGGACAGGACGCAACGCTCACACCCGGGTGGCGCCGCATCGGACAGGCCGCCGTAAGTGCGGCGGCCGCGCCCGAGACCTGGGTGCCCGTCGTGGGCGCGCTCGCCTTCCAGATCGGGCATGCGGACCGGCACGTCGCGGAATGGGCGGCGCGGGAGACTCCGCTGTTCGGCTCGCAGCAGAACGCGAACCGCATGAGCGACGATCTGCGGCTCGCCACCAGCGCGATCTGGATCACCAGCGCCGTGGCGGCGCCGAGCGGCGACACGACCGAAGACTGGTGGGTCGCCAAGGCCAAGGGACTCGGAGTTCAGGCGGGCGAAGGCGCGTTCATGCGCCAGACCGTCGGATTCCTCAAGAAATCAGTGGATCGCAGGCGGCCCAATGACGGCTACTGGAGTTTTCCGTCGTTGCACGCCACCGCCACCGCGTCCTACGCGACCCTGGCGTCGCGCAACATCGAAACGCTGCAATGGTCGAGATCGGCGACCACGGCATCGCAGCTCGGGCTGGGCGCGCTGACTGCAGCCACGGCCTGGTCGCGCGTCGAGGCGCATCAGCACTATCCCTCCGATGTCCTCGCCGGGATCGGGCTGGGTCATTTCCTCGGTGCGTTCTTCACCGATGCGTTCATGGGCCTGGACGGGAACGTGCGGGTGTTCGTCGAGCCGTCGCGCAAAGGCACGGTCGCGGGAATCCGCATCGATTTCTAGAACTCCGCGTGGCTACGACGCCGGCAGGCGGGCGTAAGGCTCGATCGAGGGCCAGACTGTCCCGGCTACGCCGGGGTGCGGGCCGGCGCCTGCACCGATCGGGCCCGTCTGCCGTTTTTCTTCTTGCGCCCGGCCTTGGGGAACTCCAGCTTTCGCCCTTCGCGCAACATTCGCTCGCATTCTTCGGCGCCGGCCGGCCTGGCGAAGAGATAGCCCTGCATCTCGTCGCAGCCGTTGGCTCTCAGAAAAGCCAGCTGGTCCTCGGTCTCGACACCCTCGGCGATCACTTTCAGCCTGAGGTTCTGCGCAAGGTTGATGATCGCGCGGGTCAGCGTCGCGTCGTCGGCGTCCGTCGTTATGTCGCGCACGAAGGTGCGGTCGATCTTCAGAGTATCGATGGGAAAGCGCTTCAGATAGCCGAGACTCGAATAGCCGGTGCCGAAGTCGTCCATGGACAGCCGGACTCCCGACTCTTTCAAGTCGTGCAGAGTCCGCGCCGCTCCCGCTGGATCGTTCATCAGCAACGACTCGGTGATCTCGAATTCGATAAGGGACGGATCGACTTTTGTATCGCGCAGAATCTGCTGGACAACGCCTTTCAGGTTCTTCTGCTCGAACTGGCGAGCCGAGAGATTTACGGAGATCGGAGGGACCTTCAGGGCGGTTTTTTGCCACGCCTTGATCTGGGCGCAGGCCGTGCGGAAAACCCATTCGCCGGCCTGAACGATCAGCCCGGTTTCCTCGAGCATCGGAATGAAATCACCCGGCAGGACCATGCCTTTATCCGGATGCTGCCAGCGCAAGAGCGCCTCGAATCCGCAGATATTCCCGGTGACAAGGTCCGCCTTGGGCTGATAGAACAGCCGGAACTCCTCTCGCTCGAGCGCCCGGCGCAACGCAGCCTCCATTTGCACGCGCTTGAGGGCGCGCTCGTTCATGTCCCGCGTGAAATACTGATAGTTGTTGCGTCCCTGTTCCTTGGCGCGGTACATCGCCGCGTCCGCATTCACGACGAGCGCTTCGGCGCTGTCGCTGTCGACCGGATACAAGGTGACGCCGACGCTCGCGGTCACGTGGGTTTTCTTCCCGTCCAGATCGAAAGGCCGCCTGAAAACGTCGATGATTTTCTGCGCCACCAGTCCCGCGTCGCCGGGCTTGCCGAGCTCGGAGAGGATCGCTGCGAACTCGTCGCCCCCGAGCCGCCCCACGGTGTCGCTGGCGCGGATGCAGCTTCGCAGCCGCTCGGCGGCTTCCTTGAGCAGCGTGTCGCCGGCGCCGTGCCCCAGCGTGTCGTTGACCAGCTTGAACCGGTCCAGATCGATGAACAGCACCGCCATCGGCCAGGCGTTGCGCTTGGCAAGCGCCATGGCTTGCGTCAGACGGTCCTGAAACAGGTTGCGATTGGGCAGGCCGGTGAGCGCGTCGAACTGCGCCAGATAAGCGACCTTTTCCTCGATGACCAGGCGCGCGCGGATGTCCCGCGAGATCGCGGCGATGATATACGTGTCCCCGGAACGCAGTACGTGCCGCGTCGATTCGAACTGCAGCGGGGTCCCGTCCTTGCAGACGTAGTGGCTTTTCATCCCGCTGAGCACCTCGCCCGTATTGCCGGTGGGACTCGCGATGAGCGAATCGTAGTTCCGCTCCAGCTCCTCCCGCGTGACGGGAAGCACGTCCTGCGGGCCCATCCGGAGCATTTCTTCTTTCGAGTAGCCGAGCAATCTGCACGCAGTCTCGTTCACGTCCACGAAGCGCATCGTTGTGCGATCGATCAGGACGATCATGTCCGCCGAGTTGTCCATCGCCAGCCGGAAGCGGCGCAGCTCTTCCTCTGCGGCGCGGCGTTCCGTAACGTCGCGCACGACGGCGACGATGACGTGGCTTCCCTCCGACTGGACGGCTCGGCGGAAAACCTCGACCGGAAACCGCGAGCCGTCCTTGCGCCGGTACCAGCCTTCCACGTTGGTGTGGCTCTCGCCGCCCGCGATCAGGCGGCTGTAGATCGCCGACAGTTCTTCGCGGGACACGGAGATGATGTCCTGCGGGCCCATGCCCAGCAGCTCCTCCCGGCTGTAGCCGAGCTTGCGGCAGGCCGTGTCGTTGACGTCAAGGATGATCATGCTGGCCGGATCGATGAGCCAGATAATGTCTTCCGACACGTCCATGCCGGCGCGGAAGCGGCGCAGCTCCTCTTCTCCCTGCTTGCGCCGCAGGAACTGGCCGATCTGGCTGCCGATCGCGCTGATGGCCTGCATCAGACGGTCTTCGGGCTGGCGAACCTCGCGGCTGCTGAAGGCGAGCACGCCGATCGCATTGGCTTCCGCAATGACCGGAAAAATAAATGCTCCGCGCATTCCGACGTTGCGTGCGAGCCCGAGCTGGGAGACCCGCGCGTCTTTTGTGACGTCGGTGACCCACATCGGCTGGCGCGACTGCCAGACCCTGCCTATCAGGCCAACGCCTGGCGCGTAGGACAACCCGTGTGACCCGGCGAGGAATTGCCGGACGGTCTCCTCCGGAATGCCCCAGCCGTCGCTGAAGCGCACCACGTCGCTTGTCTGGACCCGGTGGAAGTAGCGGCCGCACATCCAGCCCTCGGTCTCGCAGATCGCGCGGACCGCGCCTTGCACCGCGGCAGTCACGCTGTCGGCGTCGGCGAGAGAGCGGCTTACCGCGTGCTCCAGCGTCTGCAGCTGCTCTGCGCGCTTGCGCCCGGTGATGTCCTTGCCGACGCCGCGGTAGCCCGTGAAAGTCCCGAGTGCACCGAACACCGGCTCGCCGCTCACGCTGACCCAGAGTTTCCTGCCCGATTCGTCGATCCTGCACAATTCCAGGTCGTGGAACGGCTTGCGCGCATCGAGCAGGGCGACGTGCACCGCCCAGTCGGCTTCGGTCATGTTGATATAGGTGAAGTCCCAGCGCCGCTTGCCGATTGCCCCGCGGCGTCCCCTGACGATCCATTCGGGGCCGCTTCCGGACACAGAGGTGAAGCGGTACTGTTCGTCCTGCTCCCAGTACATGTCCGAGGACAGCTCGGTGAGGCTGCGAAAGCGCAGTTCGCTGCTGATCAACTCGCTTTCGACGCGCTCGCCCCGCTTCAATCTTGAGAGCATCACGAGTCCGAGCAAGAGCACTACGAGAGATCCGAAAGTCCCCCCGGACACGTAGAGGAGGCGTTCTTTGCCGAAGTCCGCGAGAACCGAGTCGAGCGACTGGCCGACCACGGCGTAGAGGGGAAAATCCGGGACGCGGCGGAAACTGAAAACGCGCTCGACGCCGTCGAGACTGCCCTGGCGGATCTCGCTTGCGAGGCCCGCCGCCGAGGCGTTCGATGAAATTTCGGGGAGCCGCCTGTTCTGGGCTTCGCCGAGTTCCGGCCAGCGCATGAGAAGGGTGTTGTCGAGGCGCCTTATTCCGACGAAACCGTTCACTCCGAGATCCAGCTCTTCATAAACGCGGATGAGGGCCTCCGGCGACATCGACAGCACCAGCACGCCCGCGAATTTTCCCTTGTTGTCGAGGATGGAACGCGTGAACTGGATGGACGGCTTGCCGGAGACGCGGCCCCTCAAGGGATTGCTGATGTACAGCTGGTCCGCGCCGAGTCCGCCGCGATGGGCCTTGAAATGCTCCCGATCGCCGAGAAAGATGCGTTCCTTCGAGTCCGGCAGGTCGGTGTACGCGAGCCACCCTTCGGCATCGATCACCGAGACCTGCACGACGAAGACGTCCTTGCGAAATCCCTTCTCGACCGCCACGGCTTCCGCAAAATGCTTCGGGTCCCGGGTCCACTGCAGGCGCAGATGCTGGAGGAGCAGATCGGCCGCACCGGCGTACGACGAGAAATGCTCGGCGACGGTACTGGACAGGTTTTGTCCCTGCTGAGTGGCGGTGCGCAGCGCGGCTTCACGCTCGCTGCCGAGCTGATATATGACCGCGCCCCAGACCAGCGCCATGATGACCGCGAATGCGATCACGAGCTGGATTCGAAGTTGACGGATCGGTCCCCAATTCATGGGCAGATCTCACCTTCCGACAAAGCGTCGACTACCACTGTAGCGTAATTCCCCGGGGGCAGCGGCCGAT
>JBGPTG010000152.1:0-7960 GCA_041490545.1 Gammaproteobacteria bacterium | reverse complement strand
GCGTCGGTTGTGCCGCCACAGATCGTGGGGAGCCGCGTCGCAGCGGACGGGACCCGCAAATGGTTGCTCCACGTCGGCAACGGCAGCGCCGTGGAGACGGTGTTCATTCCGGAATCCCGCCGAGGCACGCTGTGCGTGTCCACCCAGGCCGGATGCACTCTTGCCTGCGAGTTCTGCTCGACGGGCAGACAGGGCTTCAACCGCAATCTCTCCGTGGCCGACATCGTCGGGCAGCTGTGGGTCGCCTGCCGAGAACTCGGCGCCACCGGGAGCCGGCGCACGATCAGCAATGTCGTGCTCATGGGGATGGGCGAGCCGCTGCTGAATTTCGAGAATACCGTCGCGGCGATCCGGCTCATGCTCGACGACGACGCGTATGGGCTGTCTCGACGACGGGTCACGCTCTCCACTTCTGGCATCGTGCCGATGATCGATCGGCTCAGGGACGAATGCCCGGTGGCGCTTGCAGTTTCCCTGCACGCTCCCAATGACGCGCTGCGCGACAGGCTGATGCCGATCAATCGCAAGTATCCGCTGGCTGACCTGCTGGCGGCGTGCCGGCGTTACCTCGATAAGGCGCCGCGGGATTTCGTCACCTTCGAATACGTCATGCTGAACGGTGTCAATGACGGCGAGGAGCATGCCAGCCAACTCATCGGGCTGGCTTCGCAGGTGCCGTGCAAGATCAACCTGATTCCATTCAATCCGTTTCCGAATTCGGGGTTCGAATGCTCCCCGCGTTCCAGGATCAGGGAATTCGGCGCAAAGCTGAACGCTGCCGGGATCGTCGCCACCACGCGCAAGACGCGCGGCGAGGACATTGACGCTGCTTGCGGGCAGCTTGCCGGGAAGATCCACGACCGTACGCGCCGGTCGGTGCGCCTGGAAAAGGTGATTGCGTGAAAGTCATTCAGACTCTGCTGCGCGTGGCAGGCCTCGCGATATTCGCGGGCTGCGCGGGCGGACCGCTTTCGGGTGATCTGCCGGGGGACAGTTCCAGCGGGGCGGTCATCGGAGAGGTGGCGGGATCACGCGAGCGGGCGCGCATCCACACTGAACTTGCAGGTGCCTACTACCAGCGCGCCAATCTGGGCGTGGCGTTATCCGAAGCCCGCATCGCGATTGCTGCGGATTCCAGTTACGCGCCCGCCTACAACGTGCTCGGGCTGGTGTACGGGGACCTGCGCGAGAATGCCGACGCCCAGGAAGCGTTCGAGCGGTCTCTGCGGCTGAATCCGAACGACCCTGACGCCAATCATAACTATGCTTGGTTTCTTTGCGAGAACAAGCGCGAGGAGGAGTCGATCCGCTATTTCCTGCTCGCGGTGCGCTACCCGCTTTATGCCACGCCTCAGAAGTCCTACGCGATGGCGGCGATCTGCGCACAGCGAAAGGGCAACGACCGGGATGCGGAGGAATATCTCGAGCGTGCATTGCGGCTGGACCCCAACTATTCTCCGGCGCTCCTCAATCTGGCGCAAACGAAGTACCGGCGCGGCGACCTGGATTCTGCGCGAAGTCTGGTGGGACGCTATAACAAGCAATCCGAACCCAATGCAGAATCGCTCTGGCTCGCCGTGCGCATCGAGCGCAAACTCGGGGATTCGTCGGCCGTCACCAATTTCGCCAACCAGTTGCGCAGGCGTTTCCCGGGGTCCAAGGAATACCAGGATATGCAGAAAGGGCGGTTCGAATGACCCAGACGTCGGATCCGGCTGCGCTCGCGGCAGACGGGGGACCCGGGAGAATGCTCGCGCAGTTGCGCGCCGAGCGCAATCTCTCTGTCGCCGACGTTGCCCAGCGGCTGAAATACGGCGCCCGCCAGATCGAGGCGCTGGAAGCCGAGGAGTTCGACAAGCTTCCGGGCGCGACCTTCGTGCGCGGGATGGTCCGGGGTTACGCCAAACTGCTGGAGACCGATCCTCAATCAATGCTGAAAGAATTGGCGCGGCGCTATGTGCCGGGAGAAATCTCGGTGGACCTGCGCGCCAAGCGCATTCCGTTCCCCGAGGGGGGCAAGCGGGGCACGCGTGTGTACCTGGTTCTCTCGATTCTTGTCGTCGCGGCCGTGGCGGGCGTGCTCTACGAGTGGCGCGTTGGCGTCCTGCCCTGGGCAAAATTCGCGACGAGCTCGCCGCCGCAGAAGTCCGTTCCGGCACCGGTGACCGTGGCGACGCCTGCCGCTGCGCCCGCGCAGCCGAGCGCTCCCGTCGTGGTCGTCCAGGCGCCGGCTCCGCCGGCGGCAAAGCAACCTGTCGCCTCGCCCAGCGAAGGCAGAATTCGCCTGGAGTTCGACCGCGATTCGTGGGTAGAGATCAAGGGCAGGGACGGGCAGACGCTGATGTCCCAGCTGAATCCCGCAGGCTCGCGCAGGACAGTTGTCGGTCAACCGCCGTTGTCGCTGGTCATCGGCAACGCGGCGGCGGTGCGCCTCAGCTACAACGACAGCCCGGTCGATCTGAAGCCTTATGTGCAGATCGAAGTCGCCCGGCTCACGCTGAAATAAGTTCGCCGTGAGTCTTTCGAGGCGCAAGACGCGGCAGGCGCAGGTGGGTGGGATTCGCATCGGTGGCAACGCACCCATCCTGGTGCAGTCAATGACCAACACCGACACCGCCGATGCCGAGAGCACGGCCCAGCAAGTGTACGAACTCGCCCGTGCCGGATCGGAGATCGTGCGCATCACCGTTAACTCGTCCGAAGCTGCGGCGCAGGTGCCGTATATCCGGGAGCGCCTGGGGTCCCTGGGTTGCGACGTCCCGCTCGTGGGAGATTTCCATTTCAACGGCCACAAGCTGCTGGCCGAGCACCCCGGATGCGCCGAAGCGCTCGCGAAGTACCGTATCAATCCCGGCAACGTCGGGCGCGGCGCAAGACGTGACGAACAGTTCGCGACCATGATCGACATCGCCTGCCGCCACGACAAGCCCGTGCGCATCGGCGTGAACTGGGGCAGTCTCGACCAGGAGTTGCTGGCGCGTCTCATGGACGCGAACGCCGAGCGCCCCCAGCCGCTCGATGCCGATGCCGTCACACGGGAGGCGCTGGTGGTTTCGGCGCTCGAATCCGCGGCACGCGCGGAACAGCTCGGACTGTCCGGGGATCGCATCGTGCTTTCGTGCAAGGTGAGCGGAGTCCAGGATCTGATCGCGGTTTACCGCGAGCTCGCGCGCCGCTGTGATTATCCGCTGCACCTTGGCCTGACCGAAGCGGGCATGGGCAGCAAGGGCGTGGTGGCATCGGCCGCTGCGCTTGCCGTGCTGCTCCAGGAGGGCATAGGCGACACGGTCCGCATTTCGCTTACGCCCGAACCGGGAGGCGACAGGACGCGCGAAGTCTTGGTCGCGCAGGAAATCCTCCAGACCATGGGTTTGCGCTCCTTCGCGCCGATGGTCGCTGCGTGTCCGGGCTGCGGGAGGACCACCAGCACCTACTTTCAGGAACTCGCAGGGAAAATCCAGCGCTATCTTCGCGAACAGATGCCGCGCTGGCGCGAGCCTTATCCCGGTGTGGAGACAATGCAGGTCGCGGTCATGGGCTGCGTCGTCAACGGTCCGGGTGAAAGCAAGCATGCCAACATCGGCATCAGCCTTCCGGGTTCCGGCGAGCGCCCGGTGGCACCCGTGTACGTGGACGGGGAGAAGACCGTGACACTCAAAGGCGAGGGTATCGCGGAAGAGTTCCAGCGGCTGGTCGAGCAGTACGTGCGTACCACCTATGGCGAAGGCGGCCGCCTGCGACGCAGGGAGCCGCGGAAAACCATTCCCATCAAGGCCGCGGTGTAGGCTGCCGCCCGGTCGATTCCCCCATGAGCGAACCGATCCGCGCAGTGCGCGGAATGAACGATATCCTGCCTGACGAAGCCGAGCGCTGGGAGATCCTCGAGGAGAAGCTCCGCGACTGGCTGCGCAGCTACGGATACCGGAACGTGCGCACGCCGATTCTGGAGCCTACCGCGCTGTTTCGCCGCGCCATCGGCGAGGTTACGGACATTGTCGAAAAAGAGATGTACAGCTTCACGGACGGCCTCAACGGCGAGGCGCTCACCCTGCGACCCGAGGCGACCGCGTCGGTGGCGCGTGCGGCGACCGAACACAGCCTGCTGTACGCCGGTCCGCAGCGGCTCTACTACATCGGGCCGATGTACCGGCATGAACGACCGCAAAAGGGCCGCTATCGCCAGTTCCACCAGGTCGGAGTGGAAGCACTCGGGTTCCCGGGACCGGACATCGATGCGGAGATACTGCTGATGTGCGCGCGTCTGTGGGACGACCTCGGGCTGAGCGGAATACGCCTGCAGCTCAACTGCCTGGGCTCGGTGGCGGAGCGGCTTGTCTACCGCGAGACCCTGGTCGAGTATCTGCAGAAGTACGCGGTCGACCTCGACGAAGATTCCCGGCGGCGGATGCACGGCAATCCGCTGCGGATTCTCGACAGCAAGAACCCTGCGATGCAGGCGCTCGTGGAGCGCGCTCCGCGTCTGCTCGATTTCCTCGGCGGGGAATCGCTGCGTCACTTCGAAGGGGTGCAGGCCGCTCTCAAGGATGCCGGGCGTTCCTTCGAAATCAACCCCCGACTGGTGCGCGGCCTCGACTATTACAATCTGACCGTTTTCGAATGGGTGACCGACCGGCTTGGCGCCCAGGGCACGGTATGCGCGGGGGGGCGCTACGACGGACTGTTCGAGCAGATCGGCGGCAAGCCGACACCGGCCTGCGGATGGGCGATCGGCATCGAGCGTCTGGTCTCGCTTCTCGACGATGCGGGCGAGCGCATTGTGCCGGACGTCTACCTGGTGAATCAGGGCGAGCACGCTGCGCGCATCGCGATTCGCATTGCGGAGGCGCTGCGCGATGCCGGCTTGAGCGTGGTGCAGCACTGCGGTGGCGGCAGCTTCAAGTCCCAGATGAAGAAAGCAGACGCCAGCGGCGCGCCCGTGGCGGTGATCCTCGGTGACGATGAGGTGCGCGTGGGCGAAGCCGGCGTCAAGGCCCTCCGCGAGGAGCGCGAACAAGAGCGGGTGCCATTCCAGCGCCTGCCCGAAGCGATTTCGGATCTGCTGCTTGGGCGCGCAGACGACGGACGATCGCGAAATGTTTCCTGATGGACCCCGAACACTCTGAGGAATATCGATGAGCACGTACGACCTTGAAGAACAGGAACAGCTGGCAGTGCTGAAGGCCTGGTGGAAGGAGAACGGCGGCAAGGTGGCCGGGGCGGCGACGCTGGTGCTCGCCGCGATCGCCGCCTGGAATGCCTGGACCTGGTACCAGCGCTCGCAGGCGGCACAGGCCGCCGTGCTTTACGACACCCTGCAGAAGGCAGCGCGCGGCAATGACGTCAAGGCGGCGCGCGACGCCGCCGGGGCAATCCTGGAGAATTTCCCCCGGACCGCCTATGCGCCGCTGGCGGCCCTGGTCTCCGCCAAAGTCCAGTTCCAGGCCGGCGATCGCAAGACTGCGCGCGCGCAACTCGAGTGGGTGGTCGATCACGCGGGCAGCGAGGAAGTGCAAGCGATCGCCAGGCTGCGCTTGTCCAGCGTCATGCTAGACGACGGCGATGCCGATGCAGCTCTGAAGGTGCTTTCGCAAAAGCCCAAGCCGGGATTCGAAGCGTTGTATGCGTCCCAGCGCGGGGACGTTCTGGTGGCGCAGAAGAAGTCCGGCGAGGCGCGCGCCGAATACAGGATCGCGCTCGACAAGGCAGAACCCAGCAACAGCGCGCTGCGCGAGGCATTGCGCCTCAAGCTCGACGCCCTCGGGGAGAGCTGATGCGCCGGCTGGTCCTCGCCGGCACTCTATTGCTTGCCGGCTGTTCGGGTTCCTCCTCCGGGCCGAAGATGGCGGAGCTGTCGGAGCTGCCAGCGAACATTCCTGTCCGTACTTTGTGGCAAGCGGGGATCGGGGCCTCGGGAGACGCGGTATTCCTGCCGGCGCTTGCCGCTGACGCCGTCTATGCTGCGGCACGAGACGGCACGGTGGCGCGGTTCAACGCTGCCAGCGGCAAGGAAGTTTGGCGCAGCACGACGGGACAGGAACTCTCCGGTGGGGTTGGCTCGGACGGCGCGCTCGTTGCAGTGGGGACGCCGGAAGGCGAGGTGATTGCACTCGATGCGGTGTCCGGAGAGGTTCGCTGGCGATCCCGCGTGTCGAGCGAGATCCTGACGCCCCCGGTCCTGACGGGGGACCTGGTGATCGTGCGCAGCGCCGACAGTCGGGTATTTGCGCTGGATGCGCGGGACGGCAAGCGTCGCTGGTTGTACCAGCGCACCAGCCCGGCCTTGTCGGTGCGCTCTCCCACGGGCATGGTCGCCGATCGAGGTTACGTTTTCACGGGGTTCGCCGGGGGTAAGCTGGTCTCGATCGCTCTGGCCAACGGGGGGTTGCGCTGGGAAGCGACCGTGTCGCTGCCGCGCGGGGCGACCGAACTCGAGCGCGTCACGGACGTGGTCGGCTTGCCCGTCATAGTCGACAGGGAAGTCTGTGCGGTCGCCTACCAGGGCCGGGTAGCATGCTTCGATGCCGTCAGCGGCAATCCGGTGTGGTCGCGCGAGATCTCGAGCACGGCGGGCCTGGGAATCGACGCGCGCTATCTGTTCGTGAGCGACGACAAGGGCGCGGTGCTGTCTTTGGACCGCGCCGGCGGCACCAGCATCTGGAAGCAAGACAAGCTCTTTCTCAGGCGGCTGACGGCGCCGCTTGCGCTCGGGGGCGAGGTCGCGGTGGGGGACATCGAGGGTTACGTGCATTTTCTTTCGCGCGACACTGGCGCATTTGTCGGCCGGGTCGTGACCGACGGCAGTCCCATCCGCGCGCCCCTGCTGCGGTTCGGTGACGCATTCCTGGTGCAAACCAGCGACGGCAACCTGTATGCACTGAGCACGCGCTAGCATCGAGCGGGGCGGGCCTGCCGGAGATTTCGGCGCGTCCTGCCTCGTCGATCTGGGTCCTGCTCCCCCATTCCCGTGCCCAAACCCACCTTCGCGATCGTCGGCCGGCCCAATGTCGGCAAGTCGACCTTGTTCAACCGGCTCACGCGCACGCGGGACGCCCTGGTTGCCGCCATACCGGGGTTGACGCGCGACCGTCACTATGGCGTGGGTCGCCTCGGCGACCGACCCTATCTTGTCGTCGATACCGGCGGACTCGAACCAGAGGGCGCTGGGGTATTCGTGGAAATGGCCAAGCAGGCGCGAACCGCGATTGCCGAGGCCGACGCCGTCCTGCTGGTGACCGATGCGCGCGAGGGAGTCGTGGCGGCCGATCGGTTCATCGGCGAGGAACTGCGCCATGCCGGCCGGCGGGTGTTCCTTGCGGTGAACAAGACCGAAGGCATGGATGCCGATCTTGCCACAGCGGAATTCCACGAGCTGGGACTCGGTGCTCCGCACGCGATTTCCGCCGAACATGGTTCCGGAGTGCGCGAGTTCATGGACGCGGTCCTCGCAGGGGTCGGGGGAACTGCAGAGCCCGAAATCCCCGATACCGGTGCGAGAGTGGCCATCGTCGGCCGCCCCAACGCGGGGAAATCCACGCTGGTCAACATCCTGATTGGCGAAAACCGCATGGTCACCTTCGATCAACCGGGAACCACGCGCGACGCCATCGACGTTGAGATCAGCATCAGGGGCCGCCCGTATACGCTGATCGATACGGCCGGCCTGAGGCGCCGTGGCAACGTGTTCGAGAGTGTGGAGAAGTTCTCCGTGATCAAGACGCTGCAGGCCATCGACCGGGCCAACGTCGTGATCTTGGTTCTGGATGCTTTGGCCGAGATTTCGGAGCAGGACGCGCACATCGCCGGGTTTATCCTCGAGCGCGGTCGAGCCCTGGTCGTGGCGGTGAACAAGTGGGACGACCCGGGAAGCTACGAGCGCGAAATGATCAAGCGAGGCGTTGCGCGCAAGCTCAACTTCCTGTCCTTCGCCAAGTTTCACTACATATCGGCACGCGAAGGACGC
>JBGPTG010000151.1:0-8076 GCA_041490545.1 Gammaproteobacteria bacterium | reverse complement strand
GTTGAGACCGGACCAGACGAGGATCGCCGGGGTGGACTTCGCCCCGTAGTAGGCGTTGATAAACGTCGGGTAGAAGCACGCCAGGGCGATGATCAGGATTTTCGAGAAGTCGCCGATGCCGAACCAGAGCATGAAAAGCGGCAGCATGACGATCTTGGGAACCGGATAGGTCAGAAAGATCACCGGGCTGAGCATCCGGTCGAGCCCGCGCGAGACGCCGGCGGCAAGGCCGACCGCGATTCCGAGCAGGGTGCCGATGGCGAAGCCCGGCAGCGAGCGCATGAGGCTTGCGCCGATGTGGGAGTAGAGTTCCTCCGAACCGAGTGCGGTGAAAAACTCCTTCAGGATCTCGACAGGCCCCAGAACGTAAGCCGGGAGTCCCCGGATCCACAGAAACTCCCAGACGAGCAGGACGAGGAGCAACGAGCCTGCTCTGGCGAGGGCGAGATTCATGCTTGCCGGCCAATCATGCGCGTCCGGGGCGAGCGAGGTCAAGCGCGCAGGGCCGCCGTGCCTTCTCACGCCGGATTCCGGGCCCGCAGTTGACGCCGGCGATGACGATCATCATCATGCGCTGCGTGCCGTTCTCCACGAACCTCTTGCGCCGGCCCCGGCGATGATCGCATTGCCGGAGTCGGTGCGCCTGCAGATGGCGGCGGTTGGCCCGGTGTGGGGCGCCGATATCCAGAAGCATCGCGACATCGTGATCGGCGCCTATTCGCCGCTCCTCGCGCAGTCGCCGAAGGCGGGCGTCGCCGTGGAACGCGAGGTGAGCTACGGGGAGCATCCGCGGCAGCGCCTGGACGTCTACCGGCCGCAGAGCGCGGCTGCGGCGCCTGTCGTGATCTTCGTGCACGGGGGCGCTTTCGTGCGCGGCGACAAGCGCGTGAACGACGAGATCTACGCCAACGTCCTGTACTATTTCGCGCGGAACGGCTGCCTGGGAATCAACATGGAGTACAGGCTCGCACCCGAGGCCGCATTCCCCGGGGGCGCGCAGGACGTCGCTGCGGCGGTGGAGTGGGCGGTCGGGCACGCGACCGGGTTCGGCGGCGATCCCGGGCAGATCTTCCTGATAGGTCACTCGGCGGGCGCGACGCACGTCGCGACCTATGCGTGCGATCCGAACGCCGGCGTCGAGCCTTCAGGCGGCGTGCGCGCGATAGTGCTCCTGAGCGGCCGGATGCGCGCCGACGCGCGCCCCGACAATCCGAACGCGGCCGGCGTGCGCGCATATTTTGGAGCGGATGAATCGCTGTACGAGGAGCGCTCGCCCGTGTCCTGGGCCGCACGCTGCACCCTGCCGGTCATGATCGCCGTCGCGGAGTTCGAGAATCCCCTCCTCGATCTCTACGGTGCGGAGTTCCTCTGGAAGCTCGCCGCGGCGCGCGGGAAGGCCCCGCGATTCCTGCGCTTGCGCAGCCACAATCACATTTCGATGGTGGCGCACTTCAACACCGCCGAGGAACTACTCGGGCGCGAGATCCTCGATTTCATGGCCACGTCGCGGTGACCCCGCAGCGGGTCAAGCCGTGCGTGCGCGCACGGTTCACCGGGACACACCGAGGCTCCCCGCCAGTTGCTCGCTCAGTTGCCAAAGCCTTGGACCTTCTTCCGGATCGAGCGGATGGGCGTTCGCTGAAACTCGCTTGAGCTTCTTGATCTTGAGGAACAGAGTACCCGTCACGCCCTCGAGGTCCTCCGCGAGCAGCAACCTCAGGGCCGCTTGGGCTGCCTCTTGTGGCGTCTGCCCCAGCAACGGGTCGAACAGCAGCGGTACGAGCAACTTCATCCATCCGGGGAATCCCTGCCGGATATTTGTCTTTACGACTCCGATCTTGAGGCAGGTGATCGTGACGCAGGGGCGCGCCGGTTCCATCGACAGACGGCGCGCAAGTTCGACCGTGAACAGATCGTTGGCCCGGCAGGATTGCAGGATGGCGCGGAGGGTGGCGAAATTTGCAGTGAGGTTCACGTCGTCGAAATGGACTTTGCCGTGCTGCGCGGCTCCGCTCACGACGACGATTCGGGCCGCCGCGTCCGGTCGACCGGCAGCTGCGAGCAGCGGGAGCAATTCCCGCGTCAGCACGAAGCGGCTCAGGTAATTGATTGCGAAATTCGATTCGATGCCCTCGGCGGTCAGCTCGCGCCGGCCCAGGACGACGCCGGCGTCGTGCACCAGATAGTTCAGCGACGGCCAGCGCCCGGCGACTTCGTTCGCCAGGCGCTTTACTTCGCTCATGAGACCGAGATCGGCTCGCAGAAAATCGACATCGGGATTGTTGGTCGAAAGGCGCAAGTCCTGCTCCGCTCGTGTGCCTTTCTTTCGATTCCGCCCGACGATGATCAGACGCGCGCCGTGCCGGGCCAGTCCGCGGGCGATCTCCTTGCCGATTCCGTCAGTGCCGCCGGTGACGAGGGCCGTCTTGGCGAAGAAACCCGAACTCACTTCAACCCTTGCGCCGCTTCGCTACCGCTTTCACGAACTTGGCCAGAGCAACCCCGATCTGATCGGGTGAATCTTCCTGCAGGAAGTGCCTGCCCCGGACCATGACCTCGCGCTGGTTTGGCCAGGTTCGACAGAAGTCGCGCGTGCTGCCGGTAATTATTGCGCCGGGGTCGCCAAGGATCAGGAGCTTGGGGATCGCGCTCTGGGAAAGCCAGGTTCCATAGGTCTCGACGATCGCGGTCACATCAGCCGGCTCTCCCTCGATCGGGATCTGGCGTGGCCAGGTGAGCGTCGGCAGGCGCGATTCCCGATCGGCAAATGGCGCGCGATAAGCGGCCATTTCTTCTTCGCTCAGTTTCCGGATGATGCCGAACGGCAGCACCGTTTCGACGAATGCGTTTTCGTCGAGGACCAAGCGCTCGCCCTGCGGCGAACGCAGCGCCCGGAAGATGCCGGCGGCCGCGCCGAAATCTTCCCACCGCCGAGGCTGCGCGATCGCCTCCATATAGGCGATGGCCTTGATCTGGCCGGGATGGCGAAACGCCCGATGGAACCCAAGAGCCGATCCCCAGTCATGCACGACGAGGATGACATCTCTGGTGAGCCCCATCGCCTCGAACCACGCGTCGAGATAGCGCGCATGATCGACGAAGCGGTAGGCTTGCGCCGGCGATTTCCCCGACCGACCCATCCCGATCAGGTCGGGGGCAAGGCACCGCGCGTGATCGCTGACATAGGGAATGATGTTGCGCCAGAGGTAGGAAGAGGTCGGATTCCCATGAAGGAACACGATTGGTTCGCCGGCGCCGGTGTCGACGTAACTCATTTCGGTATCGAGAACACTGATGCGCTGTCTCGGATGAGGATCGGCGGCCTTGATTCGGTTTTTAGTCATTGAGGGTGCTCCGGTGAAAGCAGCCGTGAGGAAAGAGCGCGGCGCCTCGACTCCATCAGCACGCCCAAGAGCGAGATGACGAGAATCGCGGCTTCCGGGATCAGGAGATGAGCGCTCTGGCTGAAGGTGCCGTCCTGCTCCGCGCCGTAGAGCCTCACCGCCAGAATCACGGCCGCGACGGTGGCAATGGAGGCCAGCGCCGCCAGGAGTCTTCGCGACGAGAATACAGAGAACACCAGGATCACGGCGAAGCCCAAGGGAAAGCCGCCAAACCCGGCGCGCGTATTGGTATAGCCCAGCGCCGATTCGAGCGTGATGCCAGAGTTTGCCGCCGCGTGCTGCGGGTCGAGAATGAATTTGAAACTGATCATCGCGAAAAGGCCGGCGACCGCCAGGATGATCAGGCGGCTCAGCCACGGCGAGAACTTCCAGAAATTCATGATGTGCTCCTTGCAGACGTTTTCAGCACCGCCGGGGGCCGCGCGACTCGCTCCTGAACGGACAAGCCTGCGAGGCAGGCGCTGACGCGCCAGAGTCGCGCCGCAACCTCGGTGTCGTGGGTCACCGGCTTGGTTCGCCTGGCCGATTGCCGCAAGAAGAAGCGACCGGACACGCCTGCGACTTCAGGCGAGGACGCCAGATAGATCAGCGTGCGGGCTCCTTTTTCCGGGCCTGGAAAGAGTGTTTTCGCGAGGCGCGGGAAGAGGCCCGCCATACCGGTCATGTTGTCTCCGAATCGGGTGCGGCTCGGTCCGGGGCTGAGGCAATTGACGCTCACCCCCGCGTTCTGGAGCCGCTTCGCCAGGTCGAAGGTGAAGATGATGTTCTCGAGCTTCGAGCGAAAATAGGCGCTCAGGAAGCCGTAGCTCTTCTCGCCCTGCAGGTTATCGAAGGCAAGTCTGGACGGATAGGATTCCGAGGCGACGTTGACGATGCGTCCCCCAGGCCTCGCGCACACCAGATCGAGCACGAGATTGGTCAGCAGAAACGGCCCCAGATGATTGGTCGCGAACGTCTTCTCGATGCCTTCTGCGGTGAGCTCGCGCTGCGCGAAAATCGCCCCCGCGTTGTTGATGAGAACGTCGATGCCGGGGAAGCGCCTGCGGACTTCATTGGCGAGAGCGCGAACGGCCGGTTGCGACGAAATATCCGCAAGCAGGAGTTCAGGCGCCGGTCCCGTGGCGGCTTTCGCCACCTCTGTACGGGCGTGGGTGCCGCGCCCGGAATCCCGACAGACCATCAGCACGCGGGCGCCCATTTTCGCGAGTTCACGCGCGGTCACGAAGCCGACGCCGCTGTTCGCCCCGGTGATGAGAACGACCTTCCCGTGCATGGAGTCATGCCCCGCGGGGGCAAAACCCGGAACATCGTCAGTCACGATTCTTGCGAGAGCGAGCTTCATCGGGGCACCTGGTTTCAGAGTTATCGGAGTTCAATCCAGCAGCGCTGGCAACCGTTGTCATCCGCGGGTTGTCTGTGAGGCCATGTAGTTCATCACGGCGCTTCTCAAGACGGCCGGCGGATCGGCGACGCGACGGGCTGATTGGAGCGAACGACACGCCTGCCGAACCACATGCGGCGCAACAGTCCGTCCTTGCGAACCAGCGTGTGGTAGAGCGCGCCCGCGACGTGGAGTGCGATGAGCGCCATCAGCAGCCGCGAGAACAGGTAGTGAACTGTCCGTGCCGGGTAGACCCAGAAATCGGCGGGCAAGGCGCCACCGTTACCGAACACGACTCCAGGCAAGCCAGTCTGAATCGCCATGAAGATACCGCTGCCCGCCATGCCCAGCACGGCGACATAGAGCAATCGGTGCGAGAACCAGGCCAACCTGTCCAACGCCGGATTCCCGGTCGAAGCCGGAGCCGGGTGCGTGGTTCGGGTGCGTACGAAGAGGCGCACGAGCATCAACAGCAGGATCGACACGCCGGCGGGCATGTGGCTGCGCAGCGCCGTGATCTTCATCGGATCGCTGTTGGGTATCTTGACCATGGCCAAGGCGCCGAACGTCAGCGCAGCGACGATCAGCAGAGCCAGCAGCCAATGCAACGCGACCAGCGCGGGATGATAACGAGAGACTTGGGTCATGCCCGATAAGACACTTCAGGGGCGGCGAATGTGACAGTCCAAAAAAAGATATCCGCCTGGTGTCACGTTTCAGCCTCCTGGCGTGTCTTGTTCTGCAGGGTGCCAATCATTGGAGGCAGGTATGAGCGCGACACAGACGACAGGAAATCCCGGTTCTTATGACGTTGTGATCCTGGGCGCCGGCTACGCCGGGCTCATGGCTGCGCTGCGGCTTGGCCGACGAAAATGGCGATTGCGCATCGCCCTGGTAAGTGCTCGGGACGAGTTCCTGGAGCGGGTGAGGCTGCAGGAGAGCATCGTGGCCGCGGTCACGCCGCGCATCGCGTCGATTTCCGCATTCATCGCGGGAACCCCCGTCGAATTCATCTGCGGCAGCGTTACTTCGCTCGATGCGGACCGACGGCGCATCCGGATCGCTACCGGCACCGAAGAGCGGGAACTCGCGTTCGATCAGGCCATCTATGCGCTGGGCTCGAATGTCGACGTGGATGATGTTCCGGGCGCCGCCGGGCACGCCTTCCGGCTCGAGGCCGGCGACGGCCCGCGTTCCGCGGCGGCGCTGCGCTCGAGGCTGCGGGAGAGCGCCGGTCAACCGGTGCGCGTCGTCACCATCGGCGGTGCCGAGACCGCGATCGAAGTCGCGGGCGAAATCAAGACCGCCTGGCCGAGCGCCGAGGTGACCATGGTCAGCCGATCGCGATGCGGTGACTTCAGGGGAGCGCGCGTGGAAAAGGCCGTGCGCGCCGAGCTCACGCGATTGGGTGTCGGATTAATCGACGGCGAGACCGTCACCGAGGTCCGCTCAACCGGGGTCATGACCGACACAGGTCGATCCATCGAGTGTGACATCTGTGTATGGTCGGGCGGGCTGCGCTCGGCGCCGGTCGCTCGAGGCGCCGGCCTCGCGACGGACCCGCAGGGCCGGATCCGGGTCGATCCCAGCCTGCGGTCGATTTCTCACGCGCATATCCTCGCGGTCGGCGACGCGGCCCATCCGATCGCCCCGACCGGCGCGCCCTACCGATTGTCGGCGTTCGCCGCACTGGTGTCGGGAGCCCATGCCGCCGATGTCATCGCGGCGCAGAGGGCCGGACGGCGTCTCCAGCCATTCAGCTTCTCTGCCTTCGGCCAGGGCGTCGCAATCGGTCGCGGTGGCGTGGGTTTTTTCAGCTATCCCGACGAAAGGCAGGCCTTCTTCATCCTCGAAGGTCGAAAAGCGCGCCAGGTCCGTGACTTCTTCGTTTGGTTCGTCACCTTTACGCTCAAACTTGAGCGTAAAGTTCCGGGCTTCTTCTTCTGGCCGGGGCGGCGGCGAGTGTCATGGCACCAGGCAAACGACGCGATACAAGAAGCCCGGACGGCACAAAAGGTCCAGACGGCGCAAGAGATCCAGACGGCGTGACTCCCGATCGCGCCTTTGCCGAGTTGCGTCCGGCAATGTTCGCCCTGGCGTACCGGATTACCGGCAACCGGGCCGACGCCGAGGAGATCGTGCAGGACGCCTTCGTGCGCCTGCACAAGGCCGCACCGAAAGATGCGGTGCGCTCGCTCAAGGCCTATCTCACGACGATCACGGCGCGGCTGAGCCTCAATCGCCTGCGTGATCAACGCGCGCGCCGCGAAACCTATGTGGGGGAGTGGCTGCCCGAACCGCTTTCGACCGAGGGCGAACCTGCCGTGGGCGACGAAGACGTATCGTTCGCCCTGCTCGCAGTGCTCGAGCGCCTCTCCCCGCTGGAGCGCGTCGTGTTCGTGTTGCGCAGCGCGTTCGATCTCACTTTCGAAGAAATCGTCCCGGTGGTTCGGCGCGACGCCGTCACCTGCCGCAAGATTTTCAGCCGCGCCCGCGCGCGCATGCTCGAGGAGCGGCCGCGCTTTAGCGTCGATCGCGAGATCCATCGCGCGCTGTTGCGAAGCTTCACCGAAGCGGCGCGCGGCGGCGACACGGCAAAGCTCGTTTCACTCCTCGACGACGATGCCGTGCTGCATGCCGATGGCGGGGGCAAGGCGCTGGCGACCAAAAAACCGGTTGTGGGCAGCATCGCGGTCGCGCACTTCATCATAGCGGTAACCCGGACACTGCCGGCCGACGTGAGCGCGGAAGAGATCGATCTCAACGGCGCGCCTGGGCTGGTACTGAAGGCGGGTGGACGCCCCGTCGTCGCCATCCTGATCGATACGGACGGCGAACGCATTCATTCGGTCTTCGCGGTCGCCAATCCCGACAAGCTCGACGCGCTCGCCGACCCGAAGGCTGCTACCACCCCAGACTGAATAGTTGGAGCTGCAGTCCCGCAGCCTCACCAGCACCCGACAAGGCGTATCGCCGGTCCCGCGCCGCCGACGGCGCTTGACTTGCCCCCGGAGCGTCCGTATCGTTCCCGGCAGTTGGAATCCAGGGCAATCCGGCGTCCTTTGCCGTCAAAAATCTATAGGAGAATCCCATGATCGCGAAGAAGCAGTTTCTCGCCTTTGCCGCCGCGCTGTCGACCGCGCTCGCGGTGCAGGCCGCCGACAAGGTCAACATCGGTTTCGTCAGCACGCTCTCGGGGCCGAGTGCCGCGCTCGGCGTGGATATCCGCGACGCCTTTCTGCTGGCGGTGAAGCTGAACGGCGGCAAGCTCGGCGGCCTCCCCGCCAACGT
>JBGPTG010000150.1:0-8120 GCA_041490545.1 Gammaproteobacteria bacterium | reverse complement strand
GGATCGACCAGTCCTCCGAGCACGACCACGGTCGCAAGTGGGACAAGCTGCGCCGGACGCGCGCGTTCCAGCCGGTGCTCACCGATATCCGCACCATCGCACCGACGGGCTGGTACGGCAGCCCCGGGCAGGCAACCGTCGTCAAGGGGCGGACGATGCTCGAAGGCGTGGCGGAGGCGATAGCGCGCGAGGCGACCGACATCTTCAGGCAGCTCGACGAAGTCCAGGGCGGGACGGCGGAGCTGCGCCACCTGCGCAAGGTCAAGTAAGGAGTCGCGGCGATGGCGCGCATCTTCAGGCAAGCCGAAGCGAAATCGATGGGACTCCCGGGACGCAAGTCGCTCGAGATCGCATCGGGCGAGCGCGGCACGCAGAACGTCACGCTTCGGCTGGTCGAGATCCCCGTTGCGAATCCCGCCGACAAGCCGCGCGGCCGGCACCGGCACGAGGGTTTCGAGGAATGCATCCACGTGCTCTCCGGCGAAGGCCGCACCGAGGCCGACAGCGGAGAGTTTCCGCTGAAAGCCGGCGACACCCTGGTGATCCCGCCGGGCGAGATGCATATGACGCGCAATACCGGGGGCGAACCGCTGGTGCTGTTGTGCTTCTTTCCCGTTGGCAACGTCGCCGCCCGCACGCGCGAGCCCGCCGCCTAAATGACGTTCGACGTGGTCTGCCTCAGACCCGAGGCGGATTTCCTGCGGGTCGGCGTCATCCCACCCAAGATGCTGCAGATCGCGTACCGCGCGCCGGGCGACGCCGACCTCGCACCGTTGATTCGGGAGGCGCGGGCACTGGTGATGCCCGCGGTCGGACCGAAGCTGCCCGCATCGCTCTTCGAAAAAAGCGCGATCAAACTCATCCAGGTAACGGGCGCCGGTGTGGACAGGCTCGACGAGCCCGGGATTAAACGCCTTGGTATTCCCGTGTCCAATGTCCCCGGTGGAAGCAACGAAGCGGTCGCCGAATACGTGGTCGCCGCCGCCTCGATGCTCCTTCGGCGCCTTGCGTGGAGCGGCGAGGAAGTCCGCGCCGGGCGATACAGGGAGTTCCGTGCGGCAATGATGGCGGCGAACCTCAGCGGACTGCACGGAGTCGTCGTCGGCATCATCGGCATGGGAACGATAGGCCTCGCCGTGGCAAAGGCGCTGCGCGCGTACGACTGCGAGATCCTCTACTACGATCCTTCGCCGCGCGATGCTTCGCAGCTCGGCGCGAAGTCTGTCACCCTTGACGAATTGCTCGTCGCATCAGATGTGGTGACGATCCACGTGCCGCTCCTTCCTGCCACGCAAGGCATGATCGGCGCAGCGCAACTCGCAAAGATGAAAGAAGGCGCCATCCTCATCAACGCCGCGCGCGGCGGCATCCTCGACGAGGCCGCGCTGGCGGAAGCGCTCCGCTCGGGCAGGCCGGGCGGCGCTGCGGTCGACGTCTATTCGGTCGAACCGCCCGGGAGTTCAAATCCGCTCCTGGCGCTCGAAGGCGAGCCGACGCACCGGCTGCTACTCACGCCCCACATCGCCGGCGTGACCCGGCAGGCCTACGTGATTCTGTTCCGCTCGGCCTGGGAAAACGTCGAGCGCGTGCTGGTGCAGGGACTCGCGCCGCTCAGCCGCGTTTATTGAGCAGACAGTCTACGGCTGGCACTTCGGTTTCCGATCCAGGCGCACCGCGACCCCCTTAAGCGCGGCGCTCGCCGCAGGATAACGCCGCATCACCAGCGGATCGTGGCCCGGAACGATGAGTTCCGGCGCACCGGCCAGTTCGCGCAGGCGCCGCCAGCCTTCGATCATGCGGCCGGCGTCGAAGACGATGGGAAACGGCCGTGCCTCGTTCATGTTGGCGTAGAGATGCGCCGCATCGGAAGCGAGCACGATCCATCCGGCGCGCGTGTGCACGCGCACGACCTGCAGTCCCCGGGTGTGCCCGCCGATTTTGTGCAGCGAAAACCCCGATGCGAGTTCCGCGTCGCCGTCGTGAAAGCGCACCCTCCCCCGGTAGACTTCGCGCACCATGGCGATCACCTCTTCAACCTCATACGCCTGGCTGAAGAAGCCATCGGCCATGTGCCGGCCGGTCGCGTAGGCGATCTCGTCGTCCTGCAGATGAAAGGTCGCCGACGGGAAGAGCGCAAAATTGCCGACGTGGTCGTAGTGCAGGTGCGTGATGACGACGTCCTTCACCTTTTTCGGATCGACACCCAGGCGGAGCAACGTCTTCGCCGGAGGCGTCATCATCCTTCGGCCACGGCGCCTTGCAACCCTGGGGTCGAAACCGGTGTCGATGACGAAGCTGCGCTGCTTCGAGCGCGCCAGCCAGACGAAATAGTCGAGATTGCTCGCGGCCTCGTGCGGATCGCCGCCGATGAAATTTTCGCTCGCCTTGCGTTCGAGCGTGGCGTACCTGATCGCGAACACTTCGTACGCGTCCGGCCCGGACATCGGCTCAGGCCTTCTTTCCGATGTCGGATCCGGCAAGCTTCTCCCAGTGCCGAACCACCGCGGTGTGGTCAACTCCGGGCCCCAGCGAGGACTGCGCGTCGCTCCAGGCCCGGACGCAGGCTTCGCCGAACGGCGCAGGCGATCCGCTTGCGCGCGCCACTTCCAGAGCGGTCTTCAGGTCCTTCACCATGAGATCGAGCGAGAAACCCGAGTCGAAGGCACGCGACAGGATGTACTGGTGGAACTTGTTGAGGGTCGAGTTGTTCATCCCGGTCGAGGCGTTGAGAATGTTCACCACGTTCGCCGGGTCGAGGCCGAAACGCTGTCCGGCGAGCACCGCCTCTGCCGCCGCGGCCAGTCCGGCCGCCGAAACGTAGTTGTTCAGCGCCTTCATGGCATGTCCGGATCCAAGGGGCCCGGTGAGGAAAATCTGCTTGCCCATCGCCTCGAGAAGGGGCCGGCAGCGCGCGATGGTCTCGGCCTCACCGCCGACCATGATCGACAGGCTGCCGTCGATCGCCTTGCGAACGCCGCCGGAGACCGGCGCGTCCAGCATCGCCACGCCGTCGCGAGCGAGCCGCGCGCCGAGCTCGCGCGTGCCCACCGGGGAAGACGAACTCATGTCAAGGAGAACGCTGCCCGGCGCTAGTCCGGCGAGCAGCGAGTCTCCTCCGCCCCGCACCCCGAGGACAACCGTCGTGACGGCGTTGCCATCGGGCAGCATGGTGATCACGGCGCTGCACGTCTTGCCCATCGCTTCAAGAGAGCCCGGCGCTTCCGCCGCGGTCAAGCTGCTCGCCCGGTCGAGCGCATCGCGATCGCGATCGAACAGCGCCAGGCGAAACCCGGCTTTCGCGAGATTGCGTGCCATCGGCAGTCCCATCTGCCCGAGGCCGACGAAACCGATGCGTGACGGGAAAAGGAGATCGGGCATGCGGGAAGGATCTGTAATCAGACGGCAAGACTATAACGGAAACGATTGGGTATAGTCCCGTACTGAAAGCATCGCACGAGCAACGACAATTCGTTTCCCAGCACCTCTCCGGGCACTCGCTCTCGCCTTCGGACTCACCCTGGCCGGCCTGCCGGCCGCCCCGGCGCGCGCGCAGGAGACCGCCGTGGATCCGGGCTCGTCGTCGCCCCAGCCCGCGCGCGCACAGCCGACCGCCCCGCTTTCGTTCGACAGCCTGGAGGCCATGGGCGCCATCGTCGGTGAAATAAGCGTCGACACCCAGAACATCTTCGACCTGAGCGACGAGAAGGAGAACAACGTCCTGTTTGCCGCGGCGAACGCAATCCATATCCGCACCCAGACCCGGGTGATCCGCCGCCAGCTGCTGTTCGCCACCGGCGAGCGCCTCTCCAAGCGCGTCATCGAGGAAACCGAGCGCCTGCTGCGATCCAACAGATTTCTCTACGACGTCAGCATCGTGCCGACGGCCTACCACGACGGCGTGGTGGATATCAAAGTGAAGACGCGCGACACCTGGACGCTGGAGCCTGGCGTAAGCGCAAGCCGCTCGGGGGGAACGAACAAGCGCGGGGTGACCCTCAGGGATACGAACGTGTTCGGCACCGGCGTCTTTGCAGGCGTCAGCCGCACCTCGGATGCCGAGCGGACCGGGACCGAGTACCGGATTTCACAACCCCACGCGTTCGACGGCTGGACCAATGTCGACTATTCGCTCACCCAGCTCAGCGACGGCCTGAACCGGTCGATGTCGGTCACCCGGCCGTTCTACGAGCTGGACGCGCGCTGGGCGGCGGGCCTGACGGCATCCAACGACAATCGCATCAACTCCCTCTACAGCAACGGCACACTCGCCAACCAGTATCGCCGCCGGGAGGACACGCGCGAGGGCTTCGCGGGCTGGTCGGCCGGGCTGATGAACGGCTGGACACACCGATATTCCCTGGGCACGACCTATGTGAAGGACTCATACAGCCTGGAGCAAGGCCTTCTCGCTCCCGCCGCATTGCCGCCTGACCAGACACTGGTCGCTCCATTCTTCCGCTACGAGGTCGTCGAAGACGAATTCGAGCAGGTCAAGAACAAGGATCTGATCCAGCGTCCCGAGTACTTCGCCATGGGGTTCCAGTCCAAGCTGCAACTGGGCCGCTCGCTCACGGGCCTGGGTTCCACGCAAAGCCTGTGGCTTTACTCGGCCAGCGCAGGTGACGGCATCCGGTTTTCGCGAGGGCAGACTGTTCTCGCTTCGGCCACGCTGAACGGGCAGACCGGCTACAACTTCCTCGACCGCCAGACGCTCGGCGGCTCGATCCGTTTCTACGGGAATCCGAAGGACGATACCCTGCTCTTCTCGTCTCTCACTGGCGATACCCTCAAAGACCCGACGGGTTCGAGCCAACTGGTGCTCGGCGGGGACACGGGGCTGCGCGGCTATCCCCGCAACTACCAGAGCGGCGACCGGCGCGTGCTTTTCAGCATCGAGGAGCGCGTGTATTCGGACTGGTATCCGTTCCGCCTCTTCCGTGTCGGCGGCGCGGTGTTCTACGACCACGGCCGCGCCTGGGGCGGGCCGACTCAAAGCACGGTGAACGCGGGCTGGTTGAACGACGTCGGCTTCGGCCTGCGCATACTGAGCGCCCGCTCGGCCTTCGGCAACGTGCTGCACATCGATCTCGCGTTCCCCCTGAACCGGGACCCGGGCATCAAGTCGGTTCAGTTCCTGGTGCAGACCAAGGTCACCCTCTGAGTCTGCGCCTCGCCCCGGATGCTAGGCGGGGCCCGAACCGTTCTCGTCGGCAAACCGGTAGCAGGCTTTTCCCGCCCGCTTTGCCTCGTACATCGCGCGATCGGCCCCCAGCAGCAGCAGGTCGGCGATACGCTCCCGCGCCACGGCCGGATCGCTGCAGGCTATGCCGATGCTCGCGCTCACCCGCAACCCCTGCGCGGCGTACATGTCGATTTCGGCAACGGCGTTCAGGACCGCCTCGGCAACCGAAACGGCATCAGAATCGTCGCGGGCGATTTCCATCAGGACCACGAACTCGTCGCCGCCCAGCCTCGCGAAGGTGTCGGCCTGGCGCACGCGGTGCCCGACTCGCCGGGCGATTTCCTCGAGCAGGCGATCCCCCGCCTCGTGGCCGAGCGTATCGTTCACCGATTTGAAGCCATCGATGTCGAAAAGAAGCAGCGCGACCCTTCGCCCGCTTCGGGCTGCGGCAGCAAGGATCTGCGACAGGCGCTCCTGAAAATAGAGCCTGTTGGGAAGCTGAGTCAGCTGGTCCTGTCCGGCGAGCTGTGCGACTTCCTCCATTTTTTCGGCAAGGCGCCGGTTTGCAAACGCGATTCTGTCCAGCAGATTCGACGCATTGATCGTGTTGGCGATGAGCCCGAAGATGATCGTCGCCCCGAACAATTCGTGATCCTGCCAGTACGGGCTCGCGGCGAGATTCCACGCCATGCCGAGTATGGCCACGACGGTCGCCAGGAACAGGTAGTGGCGCCCGAACCTCAGCCCCCATCCCACGGTCGTCAGGAAATTGAAGCCGGCATATGCGGCGAACATACCCCCGAAGGAGGCCACATAGCCGCCCACAAGATTGTCCATCAGGATCGCCAGCCCCCTGCGCGCGTGCGTCGGCGCGGGACTCAGCCGGACGCGGAGTGAGTAGCCGATCGCGTACAAGGGAAACACTATGGCAACGCCGATGATGCCGGCAGGCAGCTCGGCGATCCGCTCGATAAAGAAGAAACCAAGCAAAGCGATCAGGGTGCACAGAAGCCGCGTTCTCGCCTGCCCCGGCTCAAGGCTCTGGGCTGTCTCCGCGTCGAGCCAATGCCCAAGCGGGAGAAGGCGGTCGAGGACGCCTTGGCGCTCGACCCCGATGGCGGGAGAACCTCCTTCCATACAGTGCCCTCGTGCCCGCCGGTCAGGGAAGCTGGATCTTGCCGCCGGGGGACTGCGGCACCACGATGGAGGAAGCGGCCTGGCGACGCAGCTCCTGCAGTTCGCGGACGGTGCGTTCGATCGCTTCGTTGGCGAGCGAGCCGAATTTTTCCGCGGCTTCCCCGAGCGAAGCTGCGCCGATTTCGAAAGCGATGGGGATTGCACCCGCTGGCGTCATCACCTGGGTATCGCCGACGTAGACGGCGTCGCGTCCCGCGTCCGTTTTGCTGTCGCGGGTTACCGGCGTGAGGCGCCGGATCGAGCCGATGCGCCGATCGGTAAACACTTCCTCGAGATAGAGCTTGTCGGGGTCGAATTTCAGATCAGTAGATTTCAGGTCCGAGGTTGCCATGTGCGAGCTCCATCAATCAAGGGCGCAGTTTAACGCGTTGCACAGCGCGCGTCGCGCCCGCACCGGCCATCTCAAACCGGCCGCGCCGACATCCCTGCGATCAGCGGCAGAGTCGCGCCGATCGCCTTGCGCAGCACCGCGTCCGCAAGACGGTCCAGCGCCGTCGGCTCCGCATTCACGATGACGACGCGCGCGCCGGCCTGTTTCGCGATCGCGACAGTTCCGGCTATCGGGTACACCTGCAGGCTGGTGCCGACCGAAACGAACAAGTCGGCTTCGGCGGCCGTGCGCATGGCGCGGTCGATCACTTCGGGTACCAGAGGCTGTCCGAAGGAAATCGTATCGCTCTTGAGGATGCCCCCGCATTGCTCGCAGGGCGGATCGGCTTCGCCTGCGCGCACACGATCGAGCGTCGCCTGCATCGGCCCCTTCCATCCGCAGGAAAGGCATACCGCAGCGAGCACCGACCCGTGCACCTCGATGACACGCCCGGGCGACGTGCCCGCTTTCTGATGCAAACCGTCTATGTTCTGCGTGATCAGCGCATGCAGCTTTCCACACCGATCCAGTTCGGCGATAGCGAGGTGGCCGGCGTTGGGCCTCGCGCTCCAGGCCGGGTGTTCGAGCCGTGCCTGCCAGGATTTCCTGCGAATCTCCGCATCGGCAACGTAGTAGTGGATGTTGGAGAGCTTCTCCGCCTGCGGGTCCCTCGTCCAAACGCCCTGGGGACCACGAAAGTCCGGAATGCCCGACTCGGTGGAAATGCCCGCACCGGTGAGGAAGACGATGCGTTGCGCCGCGGCGACCCAGGCGCGCACCCTGGCTTCAATGGCTTTGTCTTCCACGCCGCAGGCTCCCGAAAAACTCATTGTCGGCGCTGCCGCCACCGGTCCGCGCGATTCCGGCCTCACTTGATCGACCGCACCGGCACGGAGGACGACTGCTCCAGCTTTTCGCCGCTGCTCGCCACCTGGTAGCGGTTGCGGCCCGCGCCCTTGGCCTCGTACAACGCAGCGTCCGCCTGCTTGAGAAGTTCCTCGCCGTCCGCGGCGCCCCGGGTGAACGCCACGCCGATGCTCGCGCTGGCGCGAAGCGCCTGCCCCTCGAAATGGAAGTCGCGGCGCATCGCCTCTACGATCTTTCTGGCGATGCTGTGCGCGTCTTCGACACGGTGCAGTTCCTCCAGCAGCACCACGAACTCGTCCCCGCCCAGGCGCGCCACCGTGTCGGATTCGCGCACGCAGGCGTTGAGGCGCTCGGCAAAACCCTTGAGCAGCGCGTCTCCCGCCGCGTGACCGAACTTGTCGTTGATCGTCTTGAAGCGATCGACGTCGACGTAGAACAGCGCGAGTAGCTGGCCGCTCCGGCGCGCCCGCGCGAGCACCTGCTCGAGGCGGTCCATCAGCAGGT
>JBGPTG010000149.1:0-8144 GCA_041490545.1 Gammaproteobacteria bacterium | reverse complement strand
GAGCCGCGCACTTTCCGCGTAGCCCTGGTGATGAACTACTGACGGTGTGGCGCCGCCTGTCCGGCGTCAGCCGGTATACACCGGAGAGGGCTGGCTGAAAAAACCATCGAGCAAGTGGTAGACGAGCTCGAAGTTCTTCGAGCGCGTGCTCGTGTGCGCGATGCCGGGCATGACGATGAACTGCTTGTCGGGGTTGGGCAGCTTCTCGAAGAAATTGGCGAGGTCGCGGAACGAGGCGATGCCGTCGTATTGGCCGCGCATGATGAGGACGGGGACCTTGAGCTTCACGGGATCGAGCACCGGCAGGTTGGCCGACATGTCCAGGTAGGTCCCGCTCGGCACCTCGGTCTGGATCGCGAGTACCGCGTCGGCGAAGGTCTCGACGATGGTCTGGTCGCTCGTCTCCGGGTGGTCGCGGGTGAAGATGCTGCGGATCATCTTGCGGTCGATCGGGCGCTTGTTGCTCGCGCGGTACTCGGCGAGCCGCTCCTTGCGCTTGGCGAGCGTCGGGCTTCCCTCGCCGGTGTAGACGAGCGCATCGAGCGCGAGGCGCTGCACGCGCTCGGGGTGCCGCTGCGCGAACAGGCCCGCGCGCAGAGCGCCCGAGGACGATCCATAGAGCAGGAGTTTCTGGCCGCCCGTCTGCTTCATGATGTATTCGGAGGCGGCGGCGACGTCGTCGGCACCGCAGGAGATGTCCGAATTCACCGGGCGCCACTTGTCCGAGCGGCCGTAGCCCTCGCAGTCCAGGCACCAGGTGTCGTAGCCGTAGCGTGAGAACACGTCCATGGTCGAGGCGTCAGGCCGTCCCGGGATCTGCAGGTCGAACACCGGCGTCGAAGGCACCGAGGACCCGTGCACGAAGAGCACCGTGCCGCGCCGCGGGCCCGCCGTCGAGGCGTCGCGCACGCGCTTGCGCCACAGAAAGAGCTTCACGTCGCCCGCGTCGGTGCGCTTCGCGATCCAGTGCTCCGTGCCGGCCACGTCGGGGAGTTTCCCCGGCGCGCGCTGGGCGTGCGCGTCCTCCGATGGCAGCGACGCCGCGGCGAGCGTGGCCGTGGCTGCGGCGAGGAAATCGCGGCGCGAAGGCGCAGCGTGGGACTCGACATTCTCGTTCATCGTCTCTCTCCAAAAAAAGCGGCGGATTTCTCCGCTGCGTGCTCCATCGCGCAGAGAAAAAAGCCGCGCGCTAAGCGTGTCGGCTTTTATCCTACTTGGAGATTCTGACCAGGGTTACGGTGTTGACCAGGCTGTTGGCCAGCAAGAAGTTGCCGTCTTTGGTCACGTCCGTATTGCGAACGATGTTGCCGCCACCCGGGATCGCCCAGCTCTGGAACTTCTCGGTCTTTGGATCGAAGCGCACCACCGTGTTCGGCGTCGATTCGGACTCGCTGTACCAGATGACGTCTTTGATCGACGAGATGCCGTAGGGAGCGGACTTTGGCCCGCTTGGTGATGCCCACTCAGTCACTTTGCCGGTCGCGGGGTCGAGACGGCCCAGGTATCCGCGCGAATAGTCGGAGTACCAGACGATATCGTCGCTCGTGATCGCGAGGCGCCGCGGGCGCGACGCCGGATCCGGCAGCTTGTACTCGCGGATCGCGAGCGTTGCCGGATCCACGGCCGCCACGCTGTTGACGCCGAACTGGACGACATACAACGTGCCCTTCGAATTCAGCGCCATGCCGTAGGGGCGCGATTTCGGCGTCGGCGGCGTGAGCAGCTTGATCTCGCCTGACTTCGGGTCGAGCCGACCGATGCGGTTGGCGTTCTGCACCGTAAACCACAAGATCCCGGCTTTGTCGAAGATGAGCGTGTGCGGGTCTTTCGCCTGCGGATCCGGCATCGGATACTCGGCCACCGCGCCCGTCTTCGGATCGAGCTTGCCGATCAGGGCTCCGGTATTGCCGGTGTACCAGATGTTTCCGTCCTTGTCCTCCACCAGGCCGTGCGGGCCGGAGTGGGCGGTCTTGAGCGGATATTCCTTGACCTTGCTGGTTTTCGGATCGACGCGGCCGAGCACGTTGGCCATCTGCCCCGAGTACCAGAGCGATCCGTCCCGCGCCGCCATCGGATCGTGTGGCCGCGATCCGGGCGTCGCGGCCTGCCAGATCTTCATCGAAACCTTGGTGGGCCCGGCAACCACTACGGCGTCAGCCTTGTTCTTTTCCGGGTAATTCTTCGCCAGATACGGCGTGAGCGTCGCGATCTCCTCTTTTGACAGCGGCACGCCGTGGTTGGTCATCATGCGCACCACGGTGCTCCAGCCCTTGGCTGTGTAGCCGTTGCCTACACGTGCCTCCAACGCATGGCAGCTGCTGCATTTGGCCGCGGCGATTTCCTTGCCCTTGCCTTCGGGCAAATTCTGGGTCCAGCCGGGCAGCGCCCAGCACAGCGGAACGGCGATCAGCAAAGACGAAAACGGTATTTTCAGCATGGTTCCTCCTGGGTTGTTCATTATGCGGACTCCTTCAGCGCGTATCCATAGGCGAGGTTGGTGCGCCCGGCGCCGTGCTTCTCGTACAGGTCCTTGTACTCGGCGATCCTGTCGTTCTCGAGTTCCACGCGCAGCTGCGCCTTGTAGTTGTACAGGCGCGCGTTGTTGCCGCCGAAGATCGCGTTCTTGACCTTGCCGTCGGCCGGCCCGAGCGGCGCGAGGCCGTACTTCTTCTGCAGCTCCTCGGGAATCTCCAGGCGCCGCAGCGCCTCGATCTGCCATTGCGGCGAGCCGGTCCAGATCGCGTCCGTTCCCCAGCACACGTGGTCCGCGCCCATGCCCTTGATCAGCTGGCCGACCATCACCGCCGATACGCGCGGATCGGCGATGGTCGATTGCGCGAACAGCTGCCCGACGTCGGCATAGACGTTCTTCACCCCGAACTTCGCGGGGATTTCCGAGAGGTCGGTGACCCACTCGATGCGCCCGGTCTTCTCGAACTGCGCCCAGGCATCCTCCACGTTGCCGCCGCCGGCCCAACGGTAAGCGCCGTGGTAGATGATGAAGTTGAGCTGCGGCCAGTCCTTGGCCGCCTTGCCCACGTCGCGCACGTCGGAATGCGCGAGCAGGTTCGGGAACTGCTTCTCCACCGACGGCGGGAACAGGCCCTTGTGCACGCAGACGTTCTTGATGCCCGCCTTGACGAACTTCTCGTACGCGGGATAGACGAGCTTCTCGTCGTCCATCAGCCATGCGTGCTTGGAAAGATTCTTGTTGGTGTTGTCGCCGATGGTGTAGCCCTTCATCGAGTCGGGCTTGAGGTCCTTCAGCGCGTGGTCGATCTGCTCCATCCAGCCCTCATAGCCGGGCGTGAATATCGCGTGCGCGAGCATGCGCCGGCTTTTCGCCAGGCCGTTCACGTCGGCGCGCGCCTGCGCTTTCATTTCGTTGGTGAGGAACCAGTCCTCCGGAACTTCCGACGGGGCGCCCGAGATGCAGGCGACCTTGGTGTCGCTGTCGAGATAGATCTCCTTCAGGTAATTCGCGAACATCAGATCGTCGATGGTCTGCTCTTTGCCGCCGAGCGACGGGTTCCAGCCGGCCTTGCCGACGGCCTTTCTCTGGTTCACGAAGGTCATGATGCGCGTTCCCGGACGCAGGAAGTGGGTGTGCATGTCCATGATGAACTGCCTGGAGAGTTTCTTGGCGCGGTCGTTGGCGCGCTCGGGTTCGGCGGCCTCGGCTCGGGACACGCCGAAGATCGGCCCGTAGGTGTCGTTCATCGCGAGGAACGCGGTCGCCATGCCGGCCGCGGTCTGGAAGAAGCGCCGGCGGCTGATGCCGAGGCGTTTGGCCATCTGCGCGCCCATTGCCTTTACGCGCGCTTCGAATTCCTTCTGCTTGCGCGTCTGCGGGCCGGCCATGAACTCGTCGCTCGACACCGACTGCACCGGGATCGGCGAGGGAAACAGGGATTCGGCGGGGGTCAGGCGCTGCAGTTCTGCGGGGCTGAGCATGCTCATCGTGATCTCCTCGGTCGGCGGGCGAATTCTTATTTTTGTTTGACGCAAGTTACTGCGAACCCCGGTCGAAGTCCAGCGTCTGCCTGCCCGCCGCTGGTGCGACGCGAAAGCCGTGTTCCGGGAGCCGGTACGCCTTTGAGGGCCACCGGGCCGGGCTGGGCTAGAATGATATTCACTGCGGCAGCGAACGGCCAGGCCTAGCGGGACGCAACTCGGCGCTGCGCGGGCGCCACTGCGTAAGGTCCGGGGGCCTTTCACCGACTTAGCCTCAAGATCACCCACCCACCAAGGAGACCACCATGCCTCTCACGAAACCGGGATTGCTGCGCGATGCCATGCGTTCCACGCGGGGCGTCTGGATCGCGCTGCTCGCGCTGGCGGCGGTCGGCACGTTCTGGAACATCCCGGCACACACCGGAGAATCGGCGGTGACGCTGCCCGCGCCCGCGATCGACAATCCGAAGGCCGCGGGTCCTCTGCAGACCGTGGTGATCGCAGGCGGCTGCTTCTGGGGCGTGCAGGGCGTGTTCCAGCACACCAAGGGCGTCAAGCAGGCGCTGTCCGGCTACTCGGGCGGCGAGAAGGGCACGGCCGAGTACGAGAAGGTCGGAACCGGCCGGACGGGCCACGCCGAGTCGGTGCAGATCGTTTTCGATCCCAGCGAGATCTCCTACGGAGAAATCCTGCGGATTTATTTCTCGGTCGCGCACAACCCGACCGAGCTCGACCGCCAGGGGCCCGACGTCGGTACGCAGTACCGCTCGGCGATTTTCTACGCCGACGCTGCGCAACAGCGCATCGCGCAGGCCTACATCTCGCAGCTGGGGAATGCGCGCGTTTTCTCCAGGTCGATCGTGACCCGCGTCGACCCGCTCAAGGGATTTTATCCGGCCGAGGCCTATCACCAGGACTTCCTGGTTCACAACCCGCGCTATCCGTACATCGTGATCAACGACCTGCCGAAGATCGCGAACCTGAAGCGCTTGTTTCCGGATCAGTATCGGGAGAAGCCCGTCCTGACTGCGGCTGCGTCCTAGCCTGAAAAAACCCGGGCCGCGTCGATGGTGGGTCGCGCGCTCATGTTCCGCAGCTCAGGTCCCGTAGCGTACCGGGGAGGCGAACTCCCGGAACGCCGCGAGCGCGCTGAAACAGGCGAGCATCGCCGTCTTGGGGTTGTCGGGCGAAGGCACGCTCTCGAATCGCAGCTCGATGTTGCCGGTCCTGCCCCGGATGCTGATGAAGTGCGTGTTGAATTTCAGCGCGGGATCGGCCACCACCTTGAGGCGGGTGCGATCGAAGCCCACGCCGGCCAGCGACAGGACGGCGGCGATGTTCACGTTCGCGGGAAAATGCGGCACGCCCTCGCGCGCCGAGCCTTCGAAGAGCGTCACCGGCGCTTCGAGCCGGTCGAGATCGACGCGCGCGTGCTCGACGTAGGGAATGCCCTTCCACGCCGCCGGCGGCTTGGTCACTACGATGCTCACCTCGTCAACGCCGGCGGCGCAGGCGGCCTTGAGCGCATCGAGACCCCCGATTCCGCCCGAGGGAACGTAGAGGAGCGCCCGGTGGCGCGCGGCGGCGTGCTCGAGGCGCTCGCGCAGCGCGTCGTCGCACAGCGCGCCCGCCGAGAGCACGATCACGGCGATGCCGCTCGAGAGCAGGGTTTCCGCGTGGTCGCGCACCGCGGCGTGCGAGGCGGCCTCGATGACCACCTCGGGTCGCGCCGCGATGAGCGCGTCCGCGCCGATCACGTAGGAGACTCCGAACTCGAGCGCGAGCGACTTGCCGCGGGAGTTTTCCCTCCGGCCGGCGATCGCGACGACCTGCGCCTGCCCCATTGCTTCGCGGCGCGTGTGTTCGAGGAAGAGCCTGGCGATGACGCCGCCGCCGAGGATGCCCACCCGCATGTCAGCCGCGCTGCGCTTTCTTCTTCAGCAGCCGTTCGCGCACTCTCTGAACGTCTACGATGAAGCGCTCGTGCGTGCCGCGCGCGACCGCGTCGGCGCCGTCGTTGACGGCGGCCTCGAAGGTGACGCGCCGGCCGTCCACGCCGATCAGCTTGATGGAGAGGGTCACCTCGGCGCCGAGCAGCGCAGGGCCGACGTGCTCCCAGTTGACCCTGGTGCCGACCGTATCCTCGCCGGGATCGAGATGCTCGAGCAGAAAATTGCGGCAGGTGTATTCGACGTCGCTGATGATGCGCGGCGTGGCGTAGACGCGGCAATCGTCGCCCATGAAGGCGATGACTCGCGACTCGTCGACGGTGATTTTCTTCGTATGTTCGAGGCCGGGCTTGAGGCTGGGCTTCATGCTCTCTCCCGGGCGATGCGGTCCTCGCGGATCATGTCCGCGCCGCGCTCGGCGATCATCAGGGTGGGCGAATTGGTGTTGCCCGAGGTGATGGTCGGCATGATCGAGGCGTCGACCACGCGCAGGGCCTGGATGCCGCGCACGCGCAGGCGCGCGTCCACCACTGCGCGCGCATCCGAACCGGGCCCCATCCTGCAGGTGCCCACCGGGTGGAAGATGGTGGTGCCGATGTCCCCCGCCGCCCTGGCAAGGTCTTCGTCGGACTGGAAGTTCGCGCCGGGGAGAAATTCGCTCGGCGCGTACTTCGCGAGCGCCGGCTGCTGCGCGATCCGGCGCGTCAGGCGCAGCGACTCCGCGGCGATCCTGCGGTCGGCGTCGGTGGAGAGATAGTTCGGCCGGATCGCGGGCGCTGCACGCGGATCGGCAGAGCGGATGCGCACGCTGCCGCGGCTCGCCGGGCGCAGGTTGGCCACCGACGCCGTAAACGCGGGGAAGGGGTGCAGCGGATCGCCGAAACGGTCGAGACTCAGCGGCTGGATGTGGAATTCAAGGTTGGCGCTCGCCTGCGACGGGTCCGACCGCGTGAAACCGCCGAGCTGCGACGGCGCCATGGTCAGCGGCCCGGTGCGGAAGAAAAGATACTCGAGCCCCATCGAAATCTTTCCCGTAAGCGTGTTCGCCCACTCGTTCAAGGTACGTACGTTCTTCACCTTGAAGCCCATGCGCAGCTGCAGGTGATCCTGCAGGTTCTCGCCGACGCCGGGCGATTCGTGCGCTACCGCAATGCCGTGCTGCGCGAGCAGCGGGGAAGGCCCCACGCCGGAGAGCTGCAGGATCTGCGGCGAGCCGATCGAGCCCGCGGCCAGTATCGTCTCGATGCGCGCTGCAGCGAAGGATTCTTCGTTTCCGCGGAGGAACTCTACGCCAGCGGCCTTTCGTCCGTTCATGCGCAGCCTCTGCACCTGCGCCTGCGTCAGCACGGTGAGATTCGGACGGCGCATCGCAGGGCGCAGGAAGGCCTTTGAGGTGTTCCAGCGCACGCCGCGCTTCTGGTTCACCTCGAAAAAACCCGAGCCCTCGTTGTCGCCGCGATTGAAGTCGGCGATCTTCGGGATGCCGGCCTGCGCCATCGCCTCGCGATAGGCATCCAGAATTTCCCAGGAGAGCCGCTGGCGCTCGACGCGCCATTCGCCGCCCGAGCCGTGCGCCGCGTCGGCGCCGAGGTAATAATCCTCGGAGCGCCTGAACACCGGCAGCACGTCGTCCCAGCCCCAGCCGGGATTGCCCAGCGCTTCCCACTCGTCGTAGTCGCGGGCCTGCCCGCGCATGTACACCATGGCGTTGATCGACGAGCAGCCGCCGAGCACTTTTCCGCGCGCGTACAGGATGGAACGGCCGTTCAAGCCCGGCTCGGCCTCGGTGCGGTAGCACCAGTCGATGCGCGGGTTGCCGATGCAGTAGAGGTAGCCGACCGGGATGTGGATCCAGATCCAGTCGTCGCGTCCGCCGGCCTCGAGCAGCAACACCGTGACCTCGGGGTCGGCGGAGAGCCGGTTGGCGAGAACGCATCCCGCCGTGCCACCGCCGACGACGACGTAGTCCCAGGTTCCGAGAGCCTTGGCCATGGTGGCGCTATTATGCCTGCTGGAGAATCCGATGAGCTCGACAGAGAACCTCAAGCCCGGCCTGAAAGGCTCGGCAGAACTGGTGGTGGGCGAGGAGCACACCGCGCCGCGCGTGGGCAGCGGGCGCGTGCGCGTGCTCGCCACGCCGGTGATGATCAACCTGATCGAGGCCGCGGCGCTCGCAGCGATCGAACACTTGCTGCCCGCGGGATACCAGTCCCTGGGCACGCGGCTGGACGTGCGGCATTT
>JBGPTG010000148.1:0-8198 GCA_041490545.1 Gammaproteobacteria bacterium | reverse complement strand
GGCAGGATCTCCGATGGAAAACAGGCCCGGATCGGCATAGCAGCCAACGTTGATCAGGCCGTTCGCCCCGAGCGACGCCGCCTTGTCCTGCAGCGCCGCTACCGCGTCGTCGCGCGAAGTATAAGTGGGAACCCAGGCACGGGCCCGCCAGGTCTCGACCCACAGGCGCCCGACCGCGTCGTACTGCTTCTCGCTGAGCTGGGTCGGTTCGTAGACCTTGACGTCGCGAGCCTCGATCGTTGCGCAACCCGCGCAAATGCCTGCCAGCACCGCCGCGCCCATCACTGCCGCCGCTTTTCTCATCGGGTAAATCGCCTCCGCTTCGACGCCGGCATTATAGCCTCCGGCCGGGAGTACCTCCGCCGAGAGCGCATGCGCGTCGCTACGCGGAATGCAATCCGTGCTGCGTGAGCGTATAGACGCGGTCGGCCGTCGCCGCCGCTGTCAGCGAGTGCGTGACCAGGACCCCCGCCGCCCCCTCCGCCTTGACGCACTCGCGAAGCAGCGAGAGAACCTCGCGCGCGCTCTCCGGATCGAGGTTGCCGGTCGGTTCATCGGCGAAAACCAGGCGCGGCGCGTGCACCAGCGCCCGCGCGACCGCAACGCGCTGCATCTCTCCACCCGACAGCTCGCGCGGCAGACTTTCGCCGCGGTCCTGCAGCCTCACGGCCTGCAGCAACGCCGCCACGCGCGCTTTCGCGGTGTCCTTCGGCGTCCGGTTCAGTGCCAGCGGCAGCGCCACGTTCTGGGCCACGTTCAAGTACGGCAGCACGTGATAGGCCTGAAACACGAAACCCATCTGCCTGCGGCGAAGCAAGGTCAGCGCGTCGTCCCCGAGCGTGCACAGGTCGGCGCCATCGAGAAATACCTGGCCCGAATCGGCACGCTCGAGCCCGGCGATCAGATTGAGCAGCGTCGATTTTCCGATTCCGGACTCGCCCATGATCGCGACGTATTCGCCGGCGGCAAGCTCGAGGCTTATGTCCTTCAGGACCGTCTTGGCGCGCGGGCCGGAAAAAGACTTGCTCAGGTTACGTACTGACAGCACTCGTGCACTCATCTAGGCGTAGAGGTCGCCATGCGGGGTGCACGTCATGCGTGCCCGGACTGCGCCACGCCGAGGTAAGCCTCCTGGACGGCTCGGCTGGAGCGGATACTGTCGGGCGTGCCGGACTCGAGCACTTCGCCGCTTACCATGACGGTAAGAACGTCGGCGACGGCGAACACGGCGTCCATGTCGTGCTCGACCAGCAGGATCGCGTGCCCGGAAACCAGTTGCTTCAGCAGCGCAACGATGCGGGCAGATTCCTCCGCGCCCATTCCCGCCAGAGGCTCATCGAGCAGGAGCACGGCGGGACGCGTCGCCAGCGCCATCGCGATCTCCACCTGCCGCTGCTCGCCGTGGGACAGCGCCTCGACCGCGATTCCGGCTCTTTCCTGGAGTCCCACAGCCGCCAGCGCCCGCTCGGCGGCGTCGTTCACTTCCCGGAGCGCCAGCGCCGGCCGGAAAAACCGCATCGAACTCCTGCGCCTGGACTGTGCCGCGATCCTGCAGTTCTCGAAAGCCGTGAAGGGAAGAAACACGTTGGTCCGCTGGTAGCTGCGCCCCACGCCGAGCCTGGACAGGCGCTGCGGAGGGAATCCCGTCACGTCCCGCTCGCCGAGGACCACGCGACCCGCGCTCGGGCGCAGATCCCCGGAGAGCAGATTGATCAGGGTGGTCTTGCCTGCCCCGTTCGGGCCGATGACCGCGTGCACCTCGCCGGTGCGACATTCAAGAGACACGTCCCGCACGGCGACGAGGCCGCCGAAGCGCCGCGTCAGGCCCTGCGTGCGCAGCGCAGCGCCGCTCACGCCCTCACCCCGCGCTTGCTGCAGCATGAAATCGCGCTCTCAAGCACGCTTCTGTCCTCGGCCGCGCAGCACCTGCGCCAGCCCGGCCAGCCCGCGGGGCAGCAGCAGCGTCGCGAGGACGATGAAGGCGCCCATGAACAACTGCCAGTGCTTGCCGAAATTCACACCGCCGCTTTCCGGCAGGCTCTGCAGCCCGAGTTCGAGCAGCATCCAGATCGCCGCTCCCAGCGCCGGGCCGGCGAGCGTTCCCATGCCACCGAGGATCACCATCATCATCAGCGCCGCCGACAGATGCCAGCCGAGCATTTCCGGATTCACGACTCCGTACTGCACTGCCGACAGGTACCCGGCCACCCCGGCGACCGCCCCCGCGATGACGAAGCACACGAGCTTGTAGCGGAACGTCGCATAGCCAAGCGACAACATGCGGTGCTCGTTCACCCGAATGCCCGCGAGCACCCGGCCGAATGGGGAGCGCAGGATCGTGCGCAGCAGCCAGTAGGTGAGCGCGAGACAAGCGAGAGCGAGGTAGTAGACGTGCACGAAGTTGTCGAGATTGAATACCTGCCACGCACCGATCTTTGCCACCGGTCTCACGTCGATATAGATGCCGTCGCTCCCACCCGCGATCTTGGTGTCGAAAAAGAGGAAAAACAGCATCTGGGCGAACGCCAGGGTCACCATGATGAAATAGATGCCGCGGGTGCGCACCACGAAGAAGCCGATGACCAATGCGAGCGCCGCGCTGGCGGCGACCGCCGCCGGCAGCGATGTCCAGAAATTCGCCGCCTGGTACGGCGGGGTGAGCAGCGCCAGCGCATAGCCGGCGGCGCCGTAGAACGCCGCGTGTCCGAAGGAAACGAGCCCGGTGTAGCCGAGCAGCAGATCCAGGCTCATCGCCAGGATCGCCATGATCATGATCTTGGTGAAGACCTGCACGGTGAACTTCTCGCCGAAAAACGGAAGCAGCGCCAGCGCTGCGAGCGTCACAAGGAAGGCGGCGACGGTCATCTGCCTCGCGCTCATGGCCGCCGTCCGAAGACGCCTTCGGGCCGCCACAGCAGCACGATCGCCATCAGCAAGTACACCGTCATGCTGGAAAGCTCGGGAAGGAGCTTCACGCCCGCGATCTCCAGGTGCAGCACCTTGCCGAAGGTATCCACCAGTCCGATCAGCAGCGACGCCAGCATCGCGCCTTTTACCGATCCCATGCCGCCGATCACGATGACCACGAAGCACACGATCAGCACCTGGTTGCCCATGCCGGGAAACACGGCAGACACCGGGGAGGCGATCATTCCGGCGAGGGCCGCCAGTGTGATGCCCGTGGCGAACACCAGCCGGTACACGAGCCGCACGTCGATGCCCAGCGATTGCACCATTTCGCGGTTGGCCGAGCCGGCGCGAATGATCATTCCCAGACGCGTCTTCTGGATCACCCACACCATCAGCCCGGCGACGACCAGGCACACCGCGGAGATCCACAGACGATACACCGGGTAGCTTTGCGTCTCGGTGAGCGGAAAGGAGGCCGATAGGACTTCCGGTATGGGCACTCCGCGCACGTCGTCCCCCCAGATCATGCTGCGCAGTTCCTCGAAAATGAGGATGAGGCCGTAGGTCAGCAGCACCTGATACAGGTGGTCGCGATCGTAGAGTTTCCGGATGACCAGGACTTCCAGCAGCAGGCCGATGACGAGGGTGATCGCGATCCCTGCCGGGAGCGCGATCCAGAAGCTCCCGAGTCCTCCGGTGAGCGACCAGGCGAGATACGCCCCGATCATGTAGAAGCTGCCGTGCGCGACATTGATGATTCCCATGATGCCGAACACCAGCGTCAGGCCGCTCGACACGAGGAAGAGCAGCAGCCCGTACTGCACCCCGTTCAGCAGCTGGATGAGGAAAGTATGGAAGTCCATGCGCGCCGACCGCCGCTATGCTGCACACCCCGCGTTGGAGCACCCGGCGGCGTCCCCGCCGTGTGCACCAACGCGGGCCCGACGTCCCGTACCAGGTCAGCCGATCTTGCAGGCCGCCATCGCTACCGGGTCGTCGTCGAGCGCCTTGACTGCGACGCCCGAATACTTGTTCTCCCTCCCGCTTACCTTGCGCAGATAGATGTCCTGGACCGGGTTGTGCGCCTTGGACAGGCGCCACTTGCCGCGCGGACTGTCCACGGTGGTCTTTTCCATCGCGGCAACGAGTTCCTTCTTCCTCGAAGCGTCGCCGTTGACTGCCTTGAGCCCGGCGGCGAGCAGCAGGCCGCTATCGTAGCCCTGAACGGCGTATACGTCGGGCTGTAACTTGTAGGTCTTGGCGTAGGCGAGGCGGAATTCGTTGTCGCGCCTGGTGTTCAAACTGTCGGCATAGTGAAGCGCAGTCTCGACGCCCTGCGCGGCGCTGCCCACCGCTTCCAGCACCCCGTCGGTAAGAAACCCCGTGCCTGTGAGCGGGATCTTGTCCTTCAAGCCCGCCTGGGCGTAGTCCCTCAAGAATTTTGCCGCTCCGCCGCCGGCAAAGAAAGCGAATACGGCGTCGGGCCTGGCCGCCGCAATCTCGGTCAGCAACGGCTGAAACTCGACGTTCGGGAATGGGAGCCAGAGTTCCTTCGCGATCGTGCCCGCTCCCTTGGCGAATCCGTCCTTGAAGCCTTTCACCATCTCTTCGCCGGCGGCGTAGCGCCAGGTGATGGTCACCACGCTCTTGATGTTCTTGCGCTGCGCGAGCGCCACGCCCATCCCGTAGCCGGGCTGCCAGTTGGAGAACGAGGTGCGGATGATGTTCGGCGCGCACAGGGCTCCGGTGGCGACGCCGACGCCGGCATTGGGGATGATGTGCAGGGTGCCCGATTCCCGCGTCACGCGGATCATGGCCGCGGCCACCCCCGAATGCACGGTGCCGAGCACCACGTCTACCTTGTCGCGGTTGACGAGCCGGTTGATGTTGTCCGTCGCCTTGGCGGGTTCGGACTCGTCGTCGACCTTGAAGAACTCGACTTCCCGGCCGCCGAACTTTCCGCCTGCCTCCTGCAGCGCCAGCCGGAAGCCGTTCTCGATAGCAACGCCGAGCGGCGCGAAAGTCCCGGTGTAAGGCAGCATCAGCCCGATCTTGATCTTCGCGCCCTGTGCAAGCGCCAGTCCCGGAAACGCGAGCCCCGCCCCGGCCAGGGCTGTCGCTTTGAGGAACTCGCGCCGTTCGAATCGTCTGCGTGTCATCTGTCTCTCCTCTTGAATGAAGTCATTCTACGAGAACTGGACCCCGGTACGCCAATGCCGCCTCGATCGCCGCTCCCACGGAAAGCACGCGCTCGTCCTCGCCTGAAAAACCCACGATCATCAGCCCGACGGGCGCCTCGCCCGCGCGGTGGATGGGCAAGCTGAGCGCACACCCGTCCAGGAAGTTGATCAGGCTGGTGTTGCGCAGCATGCTGCTGTTGGCAAGCCGGAACGCCTCCGCGTCGCGCTCCAGGGACCCGATAGGCGGCGCGATGCGCGGCACCGTCGGCATCACCAGCACGTCGACGTCGTAGTTCTGTCTGGCGAAGCGGCTCGCGAGCTGCCTGCGGGTGGCGAGCAGGCTGATGTAGTCCGACGCGAGGACCGATCCGCCGCGCAGGATCCGCTCGAGCACTCGAGGATCGAATTCCTGCTCGCGCTTGATGCGCTCGCGGTGCAGGGCATACGCCTCGGGTGGCGAAATCCCTCCGCCACGGTTTGCCTGCACAGCCGCGTCGAATTCCGGAACCTTGAGCTCCACGATCCTTGCGCCGCGAAGCGAAAGGCCCTGCAACGAAGCCTGGAAGGCTTCGGCCACCTCAATATCCAGATCGTCGAGCATGGTGTTCGTGGGCACCCCCAGGCGCAGTCCGGCGAGCGCGGTTTGCGGAAGGGGTACCTGGGATTCTCCGGCGAGAACCTGAAACACCGTCGCGCAGCAGGCGGCGGTGGGCGCCAAGGGACCGATCGAGTCGAGCGTGGCGGAGAGAGGAAAAGTCCCCTCCAGCGGGACGCGCCGCTGCGTCGGCTTGAACCCGGCGATGCCGCACAAGGCCGCCGGAATGCGCGCCGAGCCGCCGGTATCGGTGCCCAGCGCGAACACCGCCATGCCATCGGTAACGGAGACCGCGGCCCCGGAGGACGATCCGCCGGGAATCCTTCGCGTGTTGCGATCGTACGGGTTGGCCGGCGTGCCGTAGTGGGGATTGATACCTATACCGGAGAAGGCAAATTCTGTCATGTTGGTCCGGCCGATGATCACGGCCCCGGCCGCGCGCAAGCGTGCGACCGCCACGGCATCGGCGTCAGCGGGCGCAGCATCGCGCAGAATTTTCGACCCCGCCGTGGTGAGGTCGCCGCGCACGTCGAACAGGTCCTTCACCGAGACGGGCAACCCCGCCAGCGGAGACAGGTGTGCGCCCTGCCCGCGCATCCGGTCGGAGACGTCGGCCGCGGACAGGGCGCCCTGCGCGTGCACCTTGGTAAAGGCGCGCCCGCCCTCGCCGGCAGCGTCGACAATGCGCGCGAGCGCATCCTCGACCAGCCTGCGGCTCGTGGTCCTGCCTTCGGCGAGATCGCGCGCCAGCGCCGCGATCGGACGAACGACGGCATCAGCCATGCTTCAGTTCCGAGTCATGCGACGCTGTCATCGTAATAGTGCAGTTCCAGCAGCAGGCAGCCGTGCTCCGACCTGAACGGTCCGTGCGGCGTGCCCGGCGGGCGGCAGGCGTAGGTGTGCGGATGGAACGACTTGCCGCCTTTGCCGTTCCTGTCGTTGCCGACGATCAGGTCGCCGGAGACGAGGTACACCTCTTCCCAGTACTCGTGAACGAACGGCTCGGTCGTGTACACGCCCGGCGCGAAGCGCAGGTGCCGGGTGCGGAAGCCGCGCCGGTTCTTTTCGTCGAGGAAGCCCGAAAGGATCTGCTGCTCGATCCCGTCGGGATAACCGGGAATATTCTCCCATCCGCGGTCGAGATCGATCCGGTGGAATTCCTTGTGCTCCTTGTGAATCCCCATGTCCGTCCCCGCCTTCTCAATCAGCGACCGCGAGACAACGCGTCGCATAGCCGTGCTTCAGGCTGCGATTGCTCAGCGCGTCGTGCAATTCGATTTCGAACCGCTCGCCCCCGCCGATCTCGCCGTTAACCGCGAGCGTGCCGCAGAACATCGCGCCCCCGACCGGGAGATCCCCGCCCGACTGCGCGAGACGCGCAAGCAGATCGCGCGGTGCCAGCATCCTGCTCACCGGGCCCTCCTGGTAAAGGACGCGTTTGCCCTTGCGCGTCACGTGCGAGCGCAGCACCAGAGCGTCCCAGTGATCTTCCACTTCGTCCAGGCGCCACAACGCCCGGCCCACCGGCTTGGGGCACATCTGCTTGGACACGGTGACGCCGTACGCTTCCACCTTCCGGTCGGTGTGGTCCGATCCCACGCCCACGTGGAGCCCGTCGGACGCGGAGATGAGCACGAACTCGACTTCGCCGCTCGAATCCTCGCCAACGACCTCCAGTTCCGTTGCGGTAGTCAGCAGATTGACCCCCAGTCGATAGAAGCACGGCACGGTTCGCGGGCGCTTTACCCCGATCGCCGCGAGCTCGGCGATATGCTGCTCCAGCGCGGCCGGGTCGCGCCCGGTCCATCCGGCGATGGTAAGCGAAGAGATGCCGATGTTTCGGGCCGCGTCTGCGACGGTGAAATCCATTTTCTGCCTTCCCGAATCTTTCAGGTTTCGCTTGCACGGCAACTCTAACCGAGGGCCAAGCAATGTCAACTGCCGCAATCGCCTTGACTTGGCTACTTCTGCGGTCGGCCCACACAGAAGGAGTTCCCGACGCGGTTCGTCCCGCAGATGAATACCCGGCGCTGAGGCGCGGACGAGCACATCGTGTTCGAACCCTAGCGCGACATCTTTGCCGATTGCAACATGGAAAGAAGCTCGCGCATGAACCGAGCAGTGCCAGGTCCACCACCGGGTGCAGGTTTGCACGAAAGGATTGACCTCCGGGTTCTGCCAATTCTTTTCGGCATCTTGCGTCACAACGACGTGGAGGGGTCGGCAAGTACGACGACATCGGCACCGTCTGAGCGTCAGTCCGGCACCTTGCCACCCAGTTCTGCGGCCAGGAAGTCCACGAAGGCTTTGCGGCTGACTGAGGCGAAGCGCCCGGGCGGAAAGACCGCATACAGTCCGGAAGGTTCGGGCCGGCGGTCCTCCAGTATCACGCGCAGCCGTCGGCGCTTCAGGTAGGGCTCGAACATGAGATCGGGACCGACGACGATGCCCTGGCCCGCTAGCAACGCGTGAGTGAGCAGCACCCCGCTGTTGGTACCAAGATTTCCGGAGAG
>JBGPTG010000147.1:0-8257 GCA_041490545.1 Gammaproteobacteria bacterium | reverse complement strand
CGATGGCCAGCTTGAACAGGCGGTCGTCGTGCAGCCCGAGCTCGTTGAGCACCTCGTGGCAGGTCTCGCGCATCAGCTTGGCGCGCGGGTCGTGGTTCTTGTAGACGCGGTGGCCGAAGCCAATCAGCCGCACGCCGCTCTGCTTGTCCTTCACCTTCTTGATGAATTCGCCGACCTTGGAGACGTCGCCGATCTCTTCCAGCATCTCCAGGCAGGCCTCGTTGGCGCCGCCGTGCGCCGGTCCCCACAGGCAGGCGATCCCCGCCGCGATGCAGGCGTAGGGATTCGCGCCCGAGGAACCCGACAGCCGCACCGTCGAGGTCGAGGCGTTCTGCTCGTGGTCGGCATGCAGGATGAAGATCCGGTCCATCGCGCGCACCAGCACGTCGTTGACCTTGTATTCCTCGGTCGGCACCCCGAACATCATGCGCATGAAGTTCGCGGTGTAGGAAAGGTCGTTCCTCGGGTACATGAACGGCTGGCCGATCGAGTACTTGTACGACATCGCGACGATGGTGGGCATCTTCGCGATCAGCCGGAAGGCGCAGATCGAGCGGTGCTCGGGATTGTTGATGTCGAGCGCGTCGTGGTAGAACGCCGACAGCGCGCCGACCACCCCGACCATCACCGCCATCGGATGCGCGTCGCGGCGGAAACCCTGGTACAGCCGCGCCAGCTGCTCGTGCACCATGGTGTGGTGCGTCACCGTGCCCACGAAACCGGACTTCTGCTTGGCGTTCGGCAGCTCGCCGTGCAGCAGCAGGTAGCACACCTCCAGGAAATCGCAGTGCTGCGCCAGCTGCTCGATCGGGTAGCCGCGGTACAGCAGCACGCCGGCGTCGCCGTCGATGTAGGTGATGGTCGAGTTGCAGCTCGCGGTGGAAAGGAAGCCCGGATCGTAGGTGAACATCCCCGACTTGCCGTAGAGCGTGCGGATGTCCACGACATCCGGGCCCACGCTGCCCGTCATCACCGGGAACTCGAGCGTCTTGCCGTCGGGCAGGGTAAGGCTGGCTTTCTTGTCCATGATGCTTTCCTTTTCTAGACGGCGCGTAGCCGCGCCACGATCCCTCCGAACCTTACTTCAAAGCGGTCGCTGCGGCCGCTGACGATGTCCCACAGCTCGTTGTCCTCGAGCTCGAGCAACTCGTTCAACAGCTTCAGGTCCCCTTCTTCCAGACACTTCTGCACATAATCCTGCAGCACCAGGTCCAGCTCGAGCAAGCCGCGCCGGCACTTCCACTTCAGCCTGTTCAGCGAGACCGCGTCCACGGGCGTTCCTTTCAAACCGTGCGCTTGACCATCAGCTCCTTGATCTTGCCGATCGCCCGCGTCGGATTCAGGTTCTTCGGGCAGACGTCTACGCAATTCATGATGCTATGGCAGCGGAACAGGCGGTACTGGTCCTCGAGGTTGTCGAGGCGCGCGCTGGTTTCCTGGTCGCGCGAGTCGGCGATGAAGCGGTAGGCCTGCAGCAGTCCCGCCGGCCCGACGAACTTGTCCGGGTTCCACCAGAACGACGGGCAGGAAGTCGAGCAGCAGGCGCACAGGATGCACTCGTACAGCCCGTCCAACTCTTCCCGCTCCTGCGGCGATTGCAGCCGCTCCTTTTCAGGCGGCGGGTCGTTGTTGACCAGGTACGGTTTGATCGAATGGTACTGCTTGAAGAACTGTGTCATGTCGACGATCAGGTCGCGGATCACCGGCAGCCCGGGCAGCGGCCGCAGTACGACCGGCTCCTTCAGGTCCGCCAGCTTGGTGATGCACGCAAGGCCGTTCTTGCCGTTGATGTTCATCGCGTCCGAGCCGCACACGCCCTCGCGGCAGGAGCGGCGCAGGCTCAGGCTGTCGTCATGCTCCTTGATGCGCACCAGAGCATCGAGCAGCATGCGGTCGTGCGGATCGAGCGCGACGTCGTAGTCCCGCATGGTCGGCTTTTCGTCCTTGTCCGGGTCGTAACGGAAAATCCTGAAGCGCATGCGTCCCCCAGTGAAATCAGTAGGTCCGTACCTTCGGCTCGATGGTCTGCGCCGTGAGCGGCTTCATGTGCACCGGCCGGTAGTCGAGCCGGTCGCCCTCCTTGTACCAGAGCGTGTGCTTGAGCCAGTTCACGTCGTCGCGCTTGTGAAAATCGGCGCGGTCGTGCGCCCCGCGCGATTCCTGTCGCGCAGCCGCGCCGACCATCGTCGCGCGGGCCGCCTCGATCGTATTCTCCAGCTCGAGCGCCTCGATGCGCGCGGTGTTGAACACCCTGCTCTTGTCCCCGATCTCGGTCCGGGTGGCGCGATCGGCGATCGCCCGAATCTTCTTCACGCCCTCGGCAAGCAGGTCGGGAAAGCGGAACACGCCGCAGTGTGCCTGCATCGTGCGGCGCATTTCATTCGCCACCTCGGCGACGCTCTCGCCGTTCTTCTGATTGCCGAGCCGCGCGAGGCGCGCGAGCGACCGGTCGGCGGCGTCCTTCGGCAGTTCCTTTTGCCCCGGGTTCTCCTTCAGGAAGCGGATCGCCGAATCGGCCGCCGACTTGCCGAACACCAGCAGCTCGGTAAGCGAATTGGTGCCGAGCCGGTTGCCGCCGTGCACCGACGCGCAGGCGCATTCGCCCGCCGCGTAGAACCCGGGCACCGTCGCTTCCTTGTCTGCGCCCCGAGGCGCGATGACCTCGCTGCGATAGTTGGTCGGAATGCCGCCCATCATGTAGTGCGCCGTCGGCACCACGGGAATGGGGTCCTTCACCGGGTCGACGTTGGCGAACTTTTTGGAGATCTCGCGGATGCCCGGCAGGCGCTTGTCGATCACCCCGGGTCCGAGGTGATTGAGCTTCAGCATCAGGTGGTCGCCGCGCGGGCCGGCGCCGCGGCCTTCCTTGATCTCGGTCGCCATCGCGCGCGAGACGACGTCGCGGCTGGCGAGGTCCTTCAGGTTCGGCGCGTAGCGCTCCATGAAGCGCTCGCCATTCTTGTTGAGCAGATACCCGCCTTCACCCCGGACGGCTTCCGTAATCAGAATGCCTGCTCCATAGACTCCGGTGGGATGAAACTGAAAGAACTCCATGTCCTGCAGGGGAATGCCGGCGCGCGCCGTCATGCCGAGCCCGTCGCCGGTGTTGATGAACGCGTTCGTCGAGGAATGAAACATGCGTCCGGCTCCGCCCGTGGCAAACAGCGTCGCCCCGGCCTGGAGGATCATCACGTCGCCGGTTTCCATTTCCAGCGCAGTGACCCCCAGCACCTGGCCGCTCGCGTCGCGAATCAGGTCGAGCGCCAGCCATTCGACGAAGAACTGCGTGCGCGCGCGCACGTTCCGCTGGTAGAGAGTGTGGAGCATCGCGTGGCCGGTGCGGTCGGCGGCGCAGCAGGAGCGCTGCACCGGGCGCTCGCCAAAATTCTGCGAGTGCCCGCCGAACGGGCGCTGATAGACGGTGCCGTTCTCGTTGCGGTCGAACGGCATGCCGAAATGCTCCAGTTCGTACACCGCCTTCGGCGCTTCGCGGCACATGAACTCGATCGTGTCCTGGTCGCCGAGCCAGTCCGAACCCTTCACCGTGTCGTACATGTGCCAAAGCCAAGAATCCTGGTCCATGTTGCCGAGCGCGGCGCCGATGCCGCCTTGCGCCGCGACGGTGTGCGATCGCGTCGGGAACACCTTGGAAAGCACCGCTACGCTCAAGCCGGCCTCAGAGAGCTGCAGCGCGGCGCGCAGCCCCGCGCCACCGGCGCCCACCACCACCACGTCGAAACTGCGTTTTGCCGGAGCCACTTCAGGTTCTCCAGAGAATCTGCATCGCCCAGACCGCGTAATAGATGAGCGCCAGGATAGACGCCACTTCGAGCGTCAGCCGAATTCCCGTCGGTTTGATGTAGTCCATCAGGATGTCGCGCACACCCACCCAGGCGTGCAGAATCACGCTCAGCGAAAACAGAGTGAGCGAAAGCCACATCCACCATTTTCCGATCAGGCTTTTCCAGGTTGCATACGTCAGCGTGGGCGCGGTCCAAATCCCGAACACGATAATCGCTGTCGCCAGAACCATCACCACCGCAGTGATGCGCTGCGCGAGCCAGTCGCGCAGCCCGTAATGCGCGCCCACGATCGTGCGCTCTACCATAGCTTCATACCCAGAAGTGCCGTCAGCGCCAGGCTGACCACGAGCACGGCATAGCTGGATGCGCGGGCGGCGGGCAGACCAACGCCCTTGTCGATATCCAGAAACAGGTAGCGGATGCCGGCGCAGAAGTGGTGCAAGTAGGCCCAAAGGAATCCGAGCAACGACAGCTTTACCAGCGGATGGCTGACATAGGCGCGAAAGCGCGCAAATCCGGTTTCCGAACCGAGACTCATGTCCAGCAGAAACAAAAACCACACCAGCCCGAGGAACAGCAGGATTCCGCTGACGCGATGGAAAATCGAAACCAGGCCCGGGAGGGGAAGATTCAGAGGACTGAGGTTGTACCAGAGGGGACGCTTCTTTTTCGCCGCCAGATCAGGCATGTAACGGCATCCTTCCGCGATTCGTGAGCCGACTCGAAATCTTGACTGAGGGCGGGATTATATCAGGCTTCGATTTTCAATTGTGCTGCGCAAAAGCGCGAGGCCGGATATATTCGTGGCTTCTCCGAGGGAGCGTCTCATGGCCAAGTCTCCAGTGCGTGTTGCAGTGACCGGCGCCGCCGGACAAATCGGTTATAGCCTCTTGTTCCGGATCGCGAGCGGCGAAATGCTCGGCAAGAGCCAGCCCGTCATCCTGCAGCTGCTGGAAATCCCCGATGAAAAGGCGCAGAAAGCACTCCAGGGCGTGATGATGGAGCTCGACGATTGCGCCTTTCCCCTGCTGCAGGGCATGGTCGCGGCGTCCGACCCGATGGTCGCGTTTCGCGACGCCGACGTCGCCCTTCTGGTCGGCGCGAGGCCGCGCGGCCCGGGCATGGAGCGCAAGGACCTGCTCGAGGCGAACGGAAAGATCTTCGCTCCGCAGGGCCGGGCGCTCGATGCCGTGGCGAGCCGCAAGGTCAGGGTGCTCGTCGTCGGCAACCCCGCCAACACCAATTGCCTGATCGCGATGAAGAGCGCGCCCGGGCTGAAGCCCTCGCAATTCACCGCGATGATGCGCCTGGACCACAACCGCGCGGTGAGCCAGGTGGCGCGCAAGGTTGGCAAGCCGCTCAACTCGATCCGCAAGATGACCGTCTGGGGCAACCACTCGGCGACCCAGTACCCCGACATCTTCCAGGCCGAGAGCGGCGGCAAGAAGATCTGGCCGACGATCGGCGACCCGGAGTGGCTCGAGAAGATTTTCATTCCCACGGTCCAGAAGCGCGGCGCCGCCATCATCGAAGCCCGCGGGCTGTCGTCGGCGGCAAGCGCGGCGAATGCGGCGATCGATCACGTTCGCGACTGGGTGCACGGGACGCGCGCGGGAGACTGGGTGAGCATGGGCGTTCCCTCCGACGGCAGCTACGGCATTCCCGCAGGCGTGGTGTACGGCTACCCGGTCACCTGCCAGGGCGGCAAGTACAAGATCGTCAAAGGCCTCCCGATCAGCGATTTCAGCCGCGCGCGCATGCAGGCGACGCTGAAGGAACTCCAGGAAGAACGCGACGGTATCCAGGGCCTGCTTGGCTAGCGTTCTCCCCGGGGTCTGGGCGGCAGGTGCCGCCTCGCAACGTAACTCGTACTTGTTCAGACTTTCCCTGACGCACGTTTGAGGCAGATCAAATCCGCGCTCGCGCCGGGCAAGCTAGAATGCCGGCCATGTCAGCCGGAGCCAGGTTCCGCGCCGCGTTGCAGGCGGAAAAGCCGCTGCAGTGCGTGGGGACCATCAATGCCTACCACGCGCGGCTCGCCGAGCGCAGCGGATACCGGTCGATCTACCTGTCGGGCGGCGGCGTCGCCGCGGGCTCGCTCGGCCTCCCGGATCTTGGCATCAGCAACCTCGACGATGTCCTTACCGACGTGCGCAGGATCACCGATGTCTGCACCCTGCCGCTCCTGGTAGACGTCGACACCGGATTCGGCGCTGGAGCCTTCAACATCGCGCGCACGGTCAAGTCGCTGATCAAATTCGGCGCGGCGGCGATGCACATCGAGGACCAGGTCGGCGCGAAGCGCTGCGGCCATCGTCCGGGCAAGGAACTCGTCACCCGGGAAGAGATGGTCGATCGCATCAAGGCCGCAGTGGACGCGAGGACCGATGCTGCCTTCGTCGTCATGGCGCGCACCGACGCGCTCGCGGTCGAAGGCCTGGAGCGCGCCATCGAGCGCGCTCTCGCCTGCGTCGAGGCGGGCGCGGACGCGATCTTCCCCGAGGCAATGACAGAGCTCTCCATGTACCGCAAGTTCGCCGATGCCGTGAAGATTCCGGTCCTCGCCAACATCACCGAATTCGGTGCCACGCCGCTCTTCAGCGTCGACGAACTGCGGTCCGCCGGCGTGGCGATCGCGCTCTATCCCCTGTCGGCGTTCCGCGCGATGAACGCGGCGGCGCTCAAGGTCTACTCGGCCATCCGCAACGAGGGTACGCAGAAGAACGTGGTGGATCTGATGCAGACACGCGCCGACCTTTACGATTACCTCGATTACCACGCCTACGAGCGCAAGCTCGACCGGTTGTTCGCCAAGGGAAAGGCCAAATGAGCGAGGCCGTCGCAACTCCGAAACCCAAGAAGTCGGTGGCGCTGTCCGGCGTTCCCGCTGGAAACACCGCGCTGTGCACCGTCGGACGCACCGGCAACGACCTGAACTATCGCGGCTACGATATCCTCGACTTTGCCGACACGGCCGAGTTCGAGGAAATCGCCTACCTGCTGGTGCACGGGAAGCTGCCCACCGTGGCGGAACTTTCGGCCTACAAGGCCAGGCTTCGGTCGCAGCGCGGCCTGCCGGCAGCCGTCAGAAGCGCGCTCGAAGCGGTGCCCGCGACGGCGCACCCGATGGATGTGATGCGCACCGGGGTGTCGGTACTGGGCACCATTGAACCGGAAACGCCGGGGCACCCGATCGAAGGCGCGCGCGACATCGCCGACCGGCTGATGGCGTCGCTTGGCTCGATGCTGCTGTACTGGCACCATTTCAGCCGGCATCGGCGCCGAGTCGAGGTCGAGACCGGCGACGATTCCATCGGCGGGCATTTCCTGCACCTGCTGCACGGCAAGCCGCCTTCGGCAGACTGGGTGCGCGCGATGCACACCTCGCTCATCCTCTACGCGGAGCACGAGTTCAATGCCTCGACCTTCACTTGCCGGGTCATCGCCGGCACGGGGTCGGACATGCATTCGGCGATCTGCGGTGGCATCGGCGCGTTGCGGGGCCCGAAGCATGGCGGTGCCAACGAAGTGGCCTTCGAGGTTCAGTCGCGCTACAAGGATCCCGATTCAGCCGAGGCCGACGTCATGCACCGGATTCGGGACAAGGAGATCGTCATCGGCTTCGGCCACCCGGTGTACACGGTCGGGGATCCGCGCAACAAGGTCATCAAGGAGGTGGCGCGGCGCATGTCGAAGGGCGCCGGCGACACGCGCCTGTTCGACATCGCAGAGCGCATCGAGCAGGTGATGTGGCGGGAAAAGAAGATGTTCGCCAATCTCGACTGGTACAGTGCTGTCTCGTACCACATGATGGGCGTGCCCACCGCGATGTTTACGCCGATATTCGTGATTGCGCGCACCTCGGGCTGGACGGCACACGTGATGGAGCAGCGAATCGACGGTAAAATAATCCGTCCCGGCGCCAACTATACCGGTCCCGAAGACCGGCAATGGGTGCCGCTCAAGGAGCGTCGCTGATGCGTAATGTGAAGGAGAAAGCCGTGATGAGAGCGTTGAGTCTTGCATTCCTCGCCATGCTGGCGGGCACGACCATCGCGGCCTCGCCCGCGGGCGACATCGCCGGAACCTGGGAATGCCGGCAGGCGGGGGTGGAGTATCGCGGCAAGCCGCCGATCCTGTACGTCGCCGGCACTACGGCGAGCAACGAGGTGACCATCGAGGTCGACGGGTTCGCGCGGGAAGTCTACGGCCGCTCCGAGGTCGCCGCCGACCCGGGCGGGTGGTGGAAAGTGAAGCCAGCGCGGGGCCAGGAATTCCTGATCCGCCTGGAAGCCGGAGGCAAGCAACGTACGCCGGCGATGGGTTTGCGCTGGGCCGATGCGAAGGGCGACTACCGTTGCCTGCGGCTTCCTCTTGCCGCCGGGGCGGGTAGTCCGCCGCTGCTCGAGCAGGGTGTGCCGGCCCCTGCCCCTGACGCGCCGGCGGCCACGCCT
>JBGPTG010000146.1:0-8285 GCA_041490545.1 Gammaproteobacteria bacterium | reverse complement strand
GCTTCGTCCGCCGCCACCGAGGCGATCGGCCTGCACTACATATTCGGCGCATTCGTCGCCGGCGCCGTCATGCCGGACGCGTTGCGCCGGCCCATTCTGAACAAGCTCGAACCGGTGACGGTGATGCTCCTGCTGCCATTTTTCTTCATGCTGACCGGATTGAAAACCACGATCGACACCGGATCGCCGGCGTTCATGACGATTTTCCTGGTCGCGACCTCGATCGCCGTTGCCGGCAAGGTGGCCGGCACTGCGCTCCCCGCAAGGCTGATCGGCTGGCCCTGGCGGGAAGCGCTCGCTCTTGGGGTGCTGATGCAAACCAAGGGACTGATGGAAGTGATCGTCCTCACCATCCTGCTCGACATCGGGATCATCGGCACGAACGTCTTTTCCGCCCTCATTCTCATGGCGGTGATCAGCACGGCGATAGTCATGCCGCTCACCCGCGCGGCGCTAAGACGCGTCGCATCGCGGGACTGAAAACCGGGGACAGACCACGTTTTCCTCCGCGCCGGCGAGACCCGCGACTACGACCAAAACGTCAGGACTAAAACCGTGGTCTGACCCCGGTTTTACTGGATCACGCCGCCACCGAGGCACACCTCGTCCCGGTACAGCACCACCGACTGCCCCGGCGTCACCGCCCACTGGGGCGCATCGAATTCGACCTTGAGCTCCGCCGCGCCCGCTTGCGCGACCCGGCAGGGAGCGTCGGCCTGGCGGTAGCGCGTCTTGCCGCCGTAGACTAAGCGCGGATCGGGCGGCGTGCCGCTGGTCCAGGCGAGATCCTGCGCGGACAGTCGTTCGCGCAGCAGCAGCGGATGGTCGTGCCCCTGAACGACGATGAGCTCGTTCCTTTCGAGATTTTTCCCCGCTGCATACCAGGGTTGCCCCGCGGAATCCTTGCGCCCGCCGATGCCGACGCCTTTGCGCTGGCCGATCGTGTAGAACGAAAGCCCGATGTGTTCTCCGACCACCCTGCCTTCGGGAGTGCGCATCGGGCCGGGCTGCTTCGGCAGGTAGCGCCCCAGGAATTCGCGGAACGGCCGCTCGCCGATGAAGCAGATTCCGGTCGAATCGCGCTTGGCGAAGTTGTGCAGACCGGCCTCCTTTGCGAGCCGGCGCACCTCGGTCTTCCTCAGTTCGCCCAGAGGGAACACGACTCGCGCGAGCTGCGCCTGCGTGAGCCGGTGCAGGAAGTAGCTCTGATCCTTGGTCGCATCCATCGCCTTCAGCAGCTCGATGCCGCCGCCCGCCTTCCGAACCCGGGCGTAGTGGCCGGTGGCGATGCGCTGCGCGCCGAGCGCCACGGCGTGGTCGAGAAACGCCTTGAACTTGATCTCGGCGTTGCACAGCACGTCGGGGTTGGGCGTCCGGCCCGCGGAATACTCGGCGAGAAAGGCGCTGAACACGCGTTCCTTGTAGTCGGCGGAGAAATTCACCACTTCGAGGTCGATGCCGATGACTTCGGCGACCGAGGCGCAGTCGATCAGGTCCTCGCGCGTCGAGCAGTATTCGTCATCGTCGTCGTCCTCCCAGTTCTTCATGAAAAGGCCGACGACTTCGTAACCCTGGCGCTTCAAGAGCAGCGCGGCGACCGATGAATCGACTCCGCCGGACATGCCTACGACGATGCGTTCGCTTGCCATTTCAGTGTCCCGTCACCCCCGCGAAACTTGTCCCCGAATGCTTGAATCGGGGAGCGGGGGTCCAGTGGCTATTCGAACGTCCCTGGATTCCCGCGTTCGCGGGAATGACCGCTATTACGCCACTCTCCGCTGATTTTTCTGGATGAACTCCGCCATGCGCGCGACGCCCTGCTCGATGGCGGACTTCGATGCCGCGTAGGAAAAGCGTATGTGCTGGCCTTCGCCCGGAACGCGCGCGCCGAAGTGGATGTCGGCGAGAACGGCCACGCCGGCCTCGTTGAGAAGCCGCTTGCGGAATTCCTCGGAGTCGGCCGCGCCTGTCATGCGGCAGGCCTCGGTGACGTTGGGCCAGGCGTAGAACGCCCCGCCCGGCACCCGGCACGAAACCCCGGGCACCTTGTTCAGAAGTCCGACGATGAGATCGCGCCGCTCGAGGAACGAACGTCGCATCTTCTCGGCCTCCTCCTGCGGTCCGCTCACGGCCTCGAGCGCCGCCCACTGGCTGATGTGCGAAGCGCAGGAGTCGGTGTTGGTCACCCAGCGAACGAATTGCGGCGCAAGGACGGGGTTCGACGCGAAGCCGATGCGCCAGCCGGTCATCGCCCAGGTCTTGGACGCGCCGTCGGAGATGATGGTGCGCTCGTACATGCCGGGCAGCGAGGCAATCGAGACGAAGGATTCCTCGTAGCACAGCCGCGAGTAGATCTCGTCGGCGTAGATCCAGACATCGGGGTACCGGCGCAGGATCGCGGCGATCGCCTCGAGGTCCTTGCGCGTGAGGATGCCGCCGGTGGGGTTCTGCGGCGAGTTGAGGATCACCAGGCGCGTCTTCGGCGTGAGCTTGGCCTCGAGCTCGGCCGGATCGAAGGCAAAGTTGCGCGCTTCGCGCAGATGCAACGGAACCGGCACCGCGCCGTTGGCGACGATCTGCGACTCGTAGATCGGGAAGCCGGGGTTCGGGTAGATCACTTCGTCGCCGACGCCGTAGTCGGTCGTCGAAAGGATGGTGTAGGCGATGAAAGGCTTGGCCCCGGCGCCGATCACCACGTCTTCGGACCGGATCGCGAGGTCGCGCACCTCGCCCATGTAGCGCGCCGCCGCCTCGCGCAGCTCGGCGATGCCGGCCGAGGGTGTGTAGCCATGCTTGCCCTCGCGCACGGCGCGGATCGCCGCCTCCTGCACGTTGGCTGGCGTGTGGAAATCCGGCTGGCCGATGCAGAACGAGATGATGTCCTTGCCCTGGCGGATGAGGTCGTTGACTTCGGCGAGCACCACGAAGGCATTTTCGGTGCCGAGATTCTCGGTGCGGCGGCTGATGCGGGGCATGGGCGGTCGGTCGCGCGGAGGCAGGGGCGGCCATTTTAGCCTATGCGGCGCCGCTGCCGTGCCCTATCATTCTGGCCGTATACACGGGAGCAGCGGGAGACGCGGATGCTGATCAATTGCGCGGCATATCAGGACGGCAAGAAGCTCGGCGACATCGCGCCCGAGGACATCAGCGAGTACGTCGGCCGCCCCGAGTGCTTCGTGTGGGTCGCGATGAAGGATCCCGGGCCGGGCGAGCTCGCCTCGATGCAGCACGAGTTCGATCTGCACGAGCTCGCCGTCGAGGACGCGCGTCACGGCCACCAGCGGCCCAAGATCGACGAATACGGAGACTCGCTGTTCGCGGTGCTGCACAACATCGAGGTCGCCGGCGAGGAGATCAAGGTCGGCGAGGTCGATGTTTTCGTCGGCAGGAACTACGTGCTTTCCGTTCGCACTCTGGCCGAACCGGGTTTCGCGGCGGTGCGCGCGCGCTGCGAGCGCGAGCCCGAGCTGCTCAAGCAGGGAGCGGGCTTCGTGTTTTACGCGCTTCTCGACGCGGTGGTCGATCGCTACTTTCCCGTGCTCGACGCAATCGAGGCCGAGTTCGAGAAGTTCGAGGAACAGATCTTCTCCGGCAAATCGCTGCGCGCCAACATCGAGGGGCTCTACTACGTGAGGCAGAAGCTCACGACTCTGCAGCACGCGGTGCTGCCGCTGCTCGAGGCCGTCGGCAAGCTGTACGGAGGCCGCGTCCCGCACGTGTGCTCGGGGCTGCAGGACTACTACCGGGACGTATACGACCACCTGGTACGCATCAACCAGCTGATCGACGCCCTGCGCGACACCGTGACTACCGCGATCCAGGTGAACGTGGCCATGATCACCTTCGGCGAGACCGAGGTGACCAAGCGCCTCGCGGCCTGGGGCGCGCTCATCGCCGTGCCGACGTTCATCGCCAGCGTCTACGGCATGAACTTCAAGCAGATGCCGGAACTGCAGTGGGCCTTCGGCTACCCCATGGCGCTCGGCGCGATGACTGCGATCAACGTCTACCTCTGGTTCCGCTTCCGCAAGGCCGGATGGCTCTGATTCAGCGGGCCGCCGGCGGGCGCTTCGGACGAGCGGCGTAGAGCGCCCGAAAAGTCTTCGCCGAGCGGGGTGCCGGTAAGAATCTCCCGCGCGTCCACTCGCCGCCGAAAGGCAGCGCCCCGATCATGCCGTTGCGGCCGCCGAGGATGTGCAGGGAACGCGCCGCCATCGCCGTCGCGAGCGCATAAAGCCGCGGGTGCCGCGCAGCCCACGACCACACGCGGATCCCCGCCCGCTCGCGCCAGGGGCGCAGGCCGCGGTCGACCTGCTTTTCGCGCAGCCTCCGCAGCAGGTCGGGCAGCGGAATCTTCACCGGACAGGCGACCGAGCAGGCTCCGCACAGCGTCGCCGCGTGCGGCAGGTCGAGCGCGTTCTCCAGTCCCGCGTATGACGGCGTGAGCACCGAACCCATCGGCCCCGGGTACACCCAGCCGTAGCTGTGGCCGCCGACGGCCCGGTACACCGGGCAGTGATTCATGCACGCCCCGCAGCGGATGCAGCGCAGCATCTCCTGCATGTCGCCGCCCACCAGGTTGGTGCGGCCGGCGTCCACCAGGATGAAAAACATGTGCTGCGGCCCGTCCCGGTCGTCGCGGCCGCGCGCACCCGTGAACATGCTGACGTAGTTGGAGATCGGCTGCCCGGTGGCCGAGCGCGTCAAGAGGCGCAGCAGCGTGGAGAAATCCTCCAGCGTCGGAATCACCTTCTCGATCCCGGTGATGCATACGTGCACGCGCGGCAGCGTCGTCACCATGCGCCCATTGCCCTCGTTGGTGACGATGACTCCGGACCCGGTTTCGGCGATGAGGAAATTGCCGCCCGAAATACCCAGATCGGCGGATAGGAAATGTCCGCGCAATACGTCGCGCGCCTCGCGCGTCATGCGCGCGATGTCGTCCTTGCGCGGTGTGTGGTGGTGGCGCTCGAACAGGTCGGCGACTTCGTCCTTGCTCTTGTGCAAGGCGGGCGCGATGATGTGCGAAGGCGGTTCCCCGGCGAGCTGGATGATGTATTCGCCGAGATCGGTCTCAACCGGCGTGACTCCGGCCGCGGCGAGCGCGTCGTTGACGCCGGCCTCCTCCGAGAGCATCGACTTCGACTTGATCGCCTTCTTCACCCCGTGGCGCCGGCAGATGTCGACCAGCAGCTCGCAGGCTTCCGCGCCGGTCTCGGCGAACAGCACCGTCGCGCCGCGGGCCGCAGCCTCGGCCTCGAAGCGCTCGATCCAGGCATCCAGGTTCGCGAGTCCCCGGTCGCGGACCGCCGCACCCTCGCCGCGCAGCGTTTCGAACAGCGCCGGGCCGAATTCGGCGACCGCCTTGGCGCGCAGCGCCGTGAAGCCCACCGACTGGAACTTGCGCAGGTTTTCCTGCAGAGTCGCGTTCGCCAATGCGTCGCCCGAGCGCGCCTTGAAATGCATCGACTGGATCTGCAAGACGCTATCCTTCCGTCCCCGCCAGGACTTCGGCGACGTGCAGCACGCGCGTCTTCGAATCGCCGCGGCGGCGCAGCCGCCCTTCGATGTTGAGCATGCAGCCGAGGTCGCCCAGCACCACGGCCTGCGCCCCGCTCGCCTCGATGTGAGCGCACTTTTTCTCGGCGATGTCCGCGGAGATCTCCCCGTACTTGATCGAGAACGCGCCGCCGAAGCCGCAGCAGGTCTCGCATTCCTGCATCTCGACCAGCTTGAGACCCGCCACCTTCGCAAGGAGTTGCCGCGGCTGGGCCTTCACGCCGAGTTCGCGCAGACCGGAGCACGAATCGTGGTAGGTCACGCTGCCGTCAAAGGCCGCGGAAATACGCGGCTGTTTGGCGATCTTCGTCAGAAACTCGGTGAGCTCGAAGGTGCGCGCGCCGAGCCGCTCGGCTTTGCCGAGGAGGAACGGCTCGTCCTTGAACACTTCCGGAAAATGCACGCGGATCATGCCGGTGCAGGAACCCGAGGGCACGACGACGTAGTCGCAGCCCTCGAACTCTTCGATGAGCTTTTCGGCCAGGGCACGCGCCGAAGCGCGGTCACCGGAGTTCCAGCCCGGCTGCCCGCAACAGGTCTGCGTTTGCGGGACGACGACTTCGCACTTCGCCGCTTCGAGTAGCTTGAGCGCGGCGAAACCGATCGACGGGCGCATCAGATCGACGAGGCAGGTGGCGAACAGGCCGACGCGCATGGGAATTTTGAGGTGGCGGGAGGCGCTGAATCATAGCACGCACCCTCGCGCCGCTCCCCGACCATTCCATACCGTGGTATAGAATCGCGCGATTCGAAGCGCGCCCATGGCCAGCCCTCCCTCCAAGAATTCCATCCAGGTCATCGCTCGCATGATGAAGCTGCTGGAAGTGCTCGCCCAGCACGGAGAGCCCGTCGCGCTGAAGAACCTCGCGCGAGCCAGCGACCTGCACCCCTCGACCACGCATCGCATTCTGAGCGCGCTCGTCGCCGGCGGGATGGCCGAGCGCGCGGATGCGGGCAGTTATTGCCTGGGCATCCGGCTGCTGGAGCTGGGCAACCTGGTCAAGGCGCGCATCAGCGTGCGCGAGCACGCGCTGCCTTTCATGCGCGAGCTTCACGCCGCCACGGGCGAGGCGGTCAACCTGTCGGTGCGGCGCGACGACGAGATCGTCTACGTCGAGCGTACCTCGAGCGGCAAGTCGCTGATGCGCGTGGTCAACATCGTCGGCGCGCGCGCGCCGCTGCACATCACCGCGGTCGGCAAGCTGTTCCTGCTCGAAGACGGCGCGGAGGGACTGAAGCGCTACGCGCAGAGGACGCACCTGCCGCCGTTCACGCGCAATACCCTCACCAATGCCGCCGCCCTGGAGCGCGAGCTGGAGCGCATCCGGCGCAACGGCTATGCCGTGGACAACGAGGAAGCGGAGCTCGGCGTGCGCTGCATAGGCGCGGGCGTGCGCGACGACGCCGGAATGCTGGTCGCGGGTCTTTCTGTTTCCGCTCCCGCTGAGCGGATGAAACAGGCGTGGTCTTCGCTCGTGCGCGAAACGGCGGAGAAGATTTCGCGGGCGATCGGGTATCGGGGATAGGCCGCGCTGTCAGGGAAGCTCTGATCAACGTCATGCCCGCGAAAGCGGGCATCCAGCAAGGGCCATCAGCCTCGCCGAGCTTCAGCGAGCACCTCGTCTCGGGAGACCACGTCGTCTGGATTGCGCTCGTGTTCGGCCAAACGTTCGTCAATCATTGCACGATGGGCGTCGCCCAAAGGCACCGACGACGGTTCTGTAACGAGGCTCGCCCAAATGATTTCGACCAGGTGCAGGCGCTCCTCAGCGGGAAGCTTAAGGATTTCGGCTACGTCAGTATCACTCATAGTCAGCAGCCTACCACTGTTGTTTCGGGCGCGCTAACGAGTGTCCGTTTTCGAACGCGAGGTTAGGCTGCTTCATTCCACAAGCAACGTATAGGTAACCGCCTGAGACATCGCGGGCAACATGCCGCCAAAATTGAGTACGTGTTTCCCGGGACTCAGGGGGCGCAGCATGACGTAATAACCGTTGGCGGCGGACGGAAAAATCCGATACTCCGGTTCTGCGAGCGCCCCCATGTCGAAGCATTCCGTCGTGATTTGACGATAACTTGCCAGGTCCTCTATGCGACGGCCGTCCAGATCAAGAACCAGATTGGAAGGTTGATCCGTAATCGACTTGGCGGTTTGGGCAAAAGAAGCACAGCATGAAGCACAGGATGCGTCCTTTGTAGTGGGCATTACGACGTAGTTGATGAGGGGGAAAAACAGGTATTTGTCACGCGGAACCGTGCAGGTTCTGATCGTCCGCTGGGTGCCATAGGTTCCGGCCAGAAACCAAACTGGGCCGTTCTGTTTGAGATGACAATTCTTCCCCGTGCGATCCGCTATCGGGCTATCTGTCCGGTCAAAAGAGCCGGCCCACTGCCACCAGGCCTTGGACCAATCAGCTTGAGAAATATTGGTAACAGGCTCGGCCGGCGGAACGGCAATATCGGTCTGAGCAACGCCGGGTGATAGGAAAGCAAAGGAAGCAGCAGAAGCGAGAATAATTTGAAGTGCTCTCATGCTTATCCCTCTCTCGTCACAGCGGCCTAACGAATGAAAGGGACTTCCCCTACTCGAAGCGGGTTTTGGCCCGCACGGCATCGGAGTGCCAAGATTGAGTTTCGCATCTTCAATCTGATAACGAGAGGGGAAGTCATGGAGAAGATTACTACTGTGGGGATCGATCTGGCAAAGAGCGTGTTCTCGCTGCACG
>JBGPTG010000145.1:0-8356 GCA_041490545.1 Gammaproteobacteria bacterium | reverse complement strand
GCGGGCGAGCTCTTCAATGTCATGGCCGGTGTGCAAATGGTGCACATTCCCTATCGGGGCTCGGGTCCGGCGATGATCGGCCTGCTCGCGGGCGAGGCGCCGGTAATGTTCCTCCCCGCAATAAACGCGAGCGGGCACGTCGCGGCGGGGCGCCTGCGCGCGATAGCGGTCACGAGTCGGGAACGGCTGCCGGCGATGCCGGACCTTCCGACCGTCTCCGAAGCCGGTCTGAGCGGCTACGAATCGAGCCAGTGGTACGGCCTGCTCGCGCCCGCCGGCACGCCTTCGGAAATCCTCGATCTCCTGAGCGCGCAGGTGACGAAGATCATGCATGGCGCGGATATGAAGACGCGCATGAAGAACGAAGGCCTCGTCCCGATCGGTTCCGGCCGCAGCGAGTTCGCGATCCACATTCGGACGGAGATCGACAAGTGGGCGAAGGTAATCACCGCTTCCGGGGCAAGGGTGGATTGACCACCGCGGCTGCTGGACTTACGGCTGCAGGACTTGGAAGGGTCTTTCTAAGTCATGCAGGGAGGTGAAGCAACTACTTAATCTATTGGTCGGGGCGAGAGGATTTGAACCTCCGACCACCTGCACCCCATGCAGGTACGCTACCAGGCTGCGCTACGCCCCGAAGGGTGAGGAGTATATCAGACGAGATCAGCGCAGCAGCTCGATCAGGTTCTTCAGCTCCTGCTTGAGCGAGGAGATATTGACCCCGCGGTCGCTGGTGCGCACCGCGGAGGTGGCGCCGCCCGAGCGCGCAGAAGCGGCGCTCAGGCTTTCGTCGAGACGGTTGCGGGCACCGCTTATGGTGAATCCCTGCTCGTAGAGAAGCTCGCGGATGCGGCGGATCAGCAGCACCTCGTGGTGCTGGTAATAGCGCCGGTTGCCGCGGCGTTTCACCGGCCGCAGCTGGGTGAATTCCTGTTCCCAGTAGCGCAGGACGTGCGGCTTGACGCCGCACAACTCGCTGACCTCGCCGATGGTGAAGTAGCGCTTCGCCGGGATCGGCGGAAGGCTATCCTTGGTTGCCTTGCTTTCCATGGGTCTGCTCGACCAAGGCCTTGAGTTTCTGACTTGCGTGGAAAGTGACCACTCGGCGTGCGGTGATAGGGATCTCCTCGCCGGTCTTTGGATTGCGCCCCGGGCGCTGCGGTTTGTTGCGCAACTGGAAGTTGCCGAATCCGGAGAGCTTGACGCTCTCCCCGTTCTCCAGCGCCAAGCGGATTTCCTCGAAGAAAGTCTCCACCATGTCCTTTGCCTCGCGCTTGTTCAGCCCGACTTTCTCAAAAAGCATATCCGCCAGCTCGGCCTTCGTGAGCGTCATCTTTACTCCCTTTGGAGGGGCAAACCCCCTCCAAGAATATCCTTAAGTTCTTAATTTAGCACCGAATTTTTCGGAGAGGAGTTCCGTAAGCTGCGCCATTGCGGCATCCGCATCCGCATCGGTCAACGTCCTTGCAGTATCTTGCATAACTACCCGAAACGCAAGGCTTTTTTTGCCACCTTGTACACCCTTACCCCGGTAGACGTCAAACAAACGGATTTCCTGCACCAAAGCGGGGCGAATTCGCGTCAGTTCGTCCATGATCTCGCCAGCAGAGTGCTGCTCGTCGAACTCCATGGCCCGGTCGCGGATCATGGGGGGAAATTTGGAAACTTCGGTATAGCGCGGCAGACCAGCCCGGCAGAGCGCATCAATGTCCAACTCGAACAGCACGGGCGCGAGCGGCAGCGCGTACCTCTGCTGCCAGCCGGGGTGCAGCTCGCCCACCCAGCCGATCGGGACGCCCTCCAGCGTTACGCGAGCCGACCGACCCGGATGCAGCGCGGCATGCGGGGCGGATTCGAATCGAGCCACGCGTGGCGCCAGCAGGGCTTCAACATCCGCCTTCACGTCGAAGAAGTCCGCGTGGCGTGTCGGCGTGCCCCATTGCTCGTCGAACGCCGGACCATAGGCGATCGCGCCCACGCGGGTAGGCTGGCGCACGCCGGCAACATCTAGGTCCCCGTCCTTCGCGGCAGGATCGCGCAGATAAACGCGCCCGATCTCGAAAACGCGGATGCGCGCGAGCTTGCGGCTGAGGTTGTAGCTCACGTTCGACACAAGGCTCCCAATGAGGGTGCTGCGCATCACGGCGAGCTGGCTTGCAATCGGATTCACGAGGCGAATTGGGTCTGTTGCGCCGGCGAAATCAGACTCCCACTGCGCATCGACGAAGCTGAAGTTGATCACTTCGTGATAGTCGCTGTCGGCGAGTTGCTGGCGTAGCGCGTGCGGCGAGCGGCGGGTTTCCAGCGGCGCTCGCATGCTCAGAGGAGCGCGCGGCGGGCGCGCAGGTATGCGATCGAATCCGTAGACGCGCGCCACTTCCTCGATGAGGTCTTCCTCGATCTCGATGTCGAAGCGGAAGGAAGGCGGCGTGACCACGAACGTGTCGCCGGCACTGACAGTTTCGCGCACATGCGCGAGGCCCAGCCGGCTGAAGATGTCGGCCATGTCGCTGGCGGGCACGGGAACCCCGATCACTTTGTGAGCGCGCGCCACACGCATGCGTACGGGCCGGCGCTCCGGAAGACCGGCCACGACGTCCACCGTCGGACCCGGCTCGCCGCCGCATATCTCGGTGATGAGACTCGTCGCACGCTCAATGCCGGTGACGCAGTTGGCAAAGTCCACGCCGCGCTCGAAGCGATGAGCCGCGTCGCTGCTGATGTTGTAGCGGCGCGCGCGGCCGGCCACTGCCCCGGGATAGAAGAACGCCGACTCGAGGAAGATGTGGCGGGTGTCGAGTTCGGCCTTGGTCGAATCCCCGCCCATCACGCCGGCCAGCCCGATCGGGCCGGAGCCGTCGGCAATGCAGAGCACGGTCTCGTCCACTTCCACGGTCATGCCGTTCAGCAGCTTCACGCACTCGCCCGCCTTGCCGAAACGCACTTCGATGCCGCCATCGAGTTTGTTCAGATCGTAGACGTGCAGCGGCCGGCCGAGTTCAAGCATCACGTAGTTCGTAACGTCAACGAGCGCGGATATCGAGCGCTGGCCAGCGCGTTCGAGCCGTTCCTTCATCCAGGCGGGGGTCGGTGCGCCAGCGTCCACGTTTCGGATTGCGCGACCGGCGAAGCGGCCGCAACCGCGTGCGTCGGAGATCTTCACCGGACATGTCGAGTCGTTCCTCGCCGGCACCGGCGGGATCTGGGGAACCCTGAGCTTTGCGCGGGTCAACGCTGCGACTTCGCGCGCCACTCCGAGCACCGACAGGCAATCGGCGCGATTCGGCGTGAGCTTGAGCGTGAACACCCGGTCGTCGAGTGCCAGCAACTCGCGCACGCTGCTCCCCACGGCTGCGTCGGGCGGCAACTCGACCAAGCCGGCGTGGTCTTGCGAAATCCCCAGTTCCCGCGCCGAGCACAGCATGCCTTGACTCTGTATGCCCCGCACCAGCACTGGCATGATGGCCACGGGCTTCTCCGGGGATTCCCCGGGAAGCATCGCACCCACCCGCGCGACCGGGGCCTTCATCCCCGCGGCGACGTTGGGGGCACCACACACTATTACCAGAGTCTCACCGGTGCCCGCGTCAACGCTGCACACGCTGAGTCGATCGGCGTCGGGGTGCCGTTCCACCGTAAGGACCTGGCCGACGACAACGCCGGAGAACGGCGGGGCCACCGGCTGGCACGCCTCGACTTCGAGACCCGACATCGTCAGCAGGCGCGCGAGTTCGTCCGAGTGCAGGGACGGATCGACGAAACTGCGCAACCAGCGCTCTGAGAATTGCATGGGTTCAGCTCACCCGCATCGTCCGCACGCGGGAATCACGCAAACTGCCTGAGAAAACGCAGGTCATTCTCGAAGAACAGCCGCAGGTCGTTGACGCCATAGCGCAGCATCGTGAGGCGTTCCAGTCCGGTGCCGAACGCGAATCCGATGTAGCGCTCCGGGTCGAGCCCGTAGTTGCGCACCACGTTCGGATGCACTTGCCCTGCTCCCGAAATTTCCAGCCACTTGCCTTCGCTCTGACCCGAGGTGAACATCATGTCGATCTCGGCCGACGGCTCGGTGAAAGGAAAGAAGGAAGGACGGAAACGCACCTGCAAATCGTCGGTCTCGAAGAAGCAGCGCAGGAAATCGATGTACACACTCTTCAGGTCTGCAAAACTGACGTCCTCGTCAATCCACAGCCCTTCGACCTGGTGGAACATCGGCGAATGCGTCGCGTCGGAATCCACGCGGTATGCCCTGCCCGGCGCTATCACCTTGATTGGCGGCCGGGTCACGCGCGCGTAACGCACCTGGATCGGGCTCGTGTGGGTACGCAACAGCAGGCCGCCCTCGACGTAGAAAGTGTCATGCATGGAACGCGCCGGATGGTTCTCCGGCTGGTTGAGAGCGGTGAAGTTGTACCAGTCGGTCTCGATCTCCGGGCCGTCGGCAACGTCGAATCCTATCGAGCCAAAGATGGCTTCAATGCGCTGCCAGGTACGCATGACGGGGTGGACGCCGCCTTTCCCGCGTCCCCGGCCCGGCAACGTAACGTCGAGCGCCTGCTGGGCGAGGCGGATGTTCAGTTCGCTCGATGCAATCGCCTCGCGTCTCGCCGCAAGCGCCGCTTCGATGGTTTCCTTGGCTTGGTTGAATCGCGCTCCCGCCGCACGGCGTCCTTCCGGGTCCAGCTTGGCGAGATCCTGCCTGGCCTGGCTGAGTAGCCCGGACTTGCCGAGGACTCGGGCCTTGATCCGTTCAAGATCAGCGGCGCTGGCACTGCCGAATTCGGCGATCGCTTGCGATACAACGTTGTCCAGATCGGTCATGGGCTTTCCCTCCCTGTGGAGGGGCAACGCTCTAGGGTCGCGGAGTCGCTAAGGCAGATCCGATCAACAATCCTGGCGCCCCTTCGCGCCGCCCCATCCTGAAGGAAGGGGTCTCCGAAAATTACGCGGCGAGCTTCGCCTTTGCCTGGTTTGCGATCTGTGCGAACGCCACCTTGTCCGCCACTGCGAGATCAGCGAGCACTTTCCGGTCCACTTCGATCGCCGCCTTCTTCAAGGCGTTCATGAATGCCGAGTAGGTCATCCCGTGTTCGCGCACGGCCGCATTGATTCGGGCAATCCACAGTGCCCGGAACTGGCGCTTGCGCTGGCGACGGTCGCGATAGGCGTATTGCTCGGCCTTCATCACCGCCTCTTTGGCGATTCTGAACACGTTGCCGCGACGACCGCGAAATCCCTTGGCCTTTGCGAGAACCTTCTTGTGCTTGGCGCGGGCCGTTACGCCGCGCTTGACTCTTGGCATGGCAAATCTCCTTGATGGCCGTCACTGAGGACGGCCCTGATCACTGGATGGCTGCGAGGGAAACACATCTCCCTCGCGTTCTCGAATTCTTCTAAGCGTAGGGCAGCATGGCGCGCACGTGCTGCTTGTCCGTGGCGTGCACACCGGCCGTGCCGCGCAGGTGGCGCTTGTTCTTGGTGGTCTTCTTGGTGAGGATGTGGCGCTTGAACGCCTGCGAGCGCTTGATCGTTCCGCCAGAACGCACTTTGAAGCGCTTAGCAGCACTGCGCTTGGTCTTAAGCTTTGGCATTGAATTTTGCTCCTATCTTGCATGGCGACGGGCGGCTCCTGCGGAGCGCTTTGAAGCCTCGGCACCACTTCTTGTTGGCCTCTTAAGGCAAGGCGACCGGCTTCGGGTCCTTCTCTGCCTCTTTGGCTTCCTTCTTCGGTTCTTTCTTCGATTCCTTTTTCACTTCCTTCTTGCCCTTCTTCGGGGCCAGCACCATGATGAGCTGGCGTCCTTCCATCTTCGGATACTGTTCGACTACGGCGAAAGGATCGAGATCCTGCTTTACCCGCTCGATCAGCCGAATGCCGAATTCCTGATGAGCCATTTCGCGTCCGCGGTAACGCAACGTAACCTTGGCCTTGTCACCCTCCTCGAGAAACTTGACCAAGTTGCGCAGCTTGATCTTGTAGTCGCCTTCGTCGGTCCCCGGCCGGAACTTGACTTCCTTGACGTGTATCTGCTTCTGCTTGAGCTTGGCCTCGTGGGCCTTTTTCGCCTCGCGGTACTTGAACTTGCCGTAGTCCATCAACTTGCAGACGGGCGGCTTGGCGAGAGGTGCAATTTCCACCAGATCGACCTCGGCTTCCTCGCCCATCTTCATGGCCTGCGCAATCGGAACGATCCCGATTTGCTCCCCGTTGACCCCAATCAGGCGCACTTCGGGTGCGTTGATCTCGATGTTAATACGCTGCGCTCTATCTGTTGCGATGTGCGAGCCTCCAGAAATTGAAAACTAAACCGCGCCGCTCCCCAGCACCTCACTCCGGAGGCGGGCAGTGAACTCGGACAAACTCGTTTGCCCGAGATCTTCACCGCCGCGGGTACGCACGGCCACCTTTTCTGCCGCCTTCTCCTTTTCGCCCACAATCAACTGGTACGGTAGTTTTTGCAAGCTATGTTCTCGAATTTTATAGGTTATTTTCTCATTCCTCAAGTCGGCCTCGCAGCGCCATCCGGACCCGTTCAGGATCGCCGCTATGCGCGCCGCGTACTCGGCCTGCCCCTCGGAGATGTTGAGCACCACGACCTGCACCGGCGCGAGCCAAAGCGGCATGGCGCCGGCGTAGTGCTCGATAAGTATGCCAATGAAGCGCTCCATGGACCCGACGATGGCCCGGTGCAACATGACCGGCACCCTGCGCGAGTTGTCTTCGGCGACATACTCAGCGGCAAGGCGCCCCGGCATGGAGAAATCCACCTGCACGGTGCCGCATTGCCACATCCGGCCGATCGAGTCCTTGAGCGAAAACTCGACCTTCGGACCGTAGAATGCGCCCTCGCCTTTCAACTCCTCCCAGGGAACGCCCGCGGCGTTCAGGGCCTTGGCGAGCGCCGCCTCGGCCTTGTCCCAATCGCGGTCCGACCCGACGCGCTTGGCCGGTCGCGTGGAGAGCTTGTAGACGATGTCGCGAAAGCCGAAATCTGCGTACACCTTCTGCAGCAAAGTAATGAACTGCATCACCTCGGAACCGATCTGCTCCTCGGTGCAGAAGATATGGCCGTCGTCCTGGGTAAAGGCGCGGATGCGCATGATGCCGTGCAGCGCGCCCGAAGGCTCGTTGCGGTGGCAGGCGCCGAACTCCCCGTAGCGCAGCGGCAGTTCGCGGTAACTGCGCAACGTCTTGTTGTAGATCTGCACATGCCCCGGGCAGTTCATCGGTTTAACCGCGTAGTCGCGCTTCTCCGATTCCGTGGTGAACATCAGGTCCTTGTAGTTCTCCCAGTGGCCGGACTTCTCCCACAGGCTGCGGTCGAGGATCATCGGGCAGCGCACCTCGAGGTAGCCGTTGTCGCGGTAGACGCGGCGCAGGTACTGCTCCACCTGCTGCCAGATCGTCCAGCCCCTCGGGTGCCAGAACACCATGCCCGGCGCCTCTTCCTGGAGATGGAACAGATCGAGCTGCGTGCCGAGCCGCCGGTGGTCGCGCTTCCCGGCTTCGTCCAGCATGCGCAGGTAGGCATCCTGGTCCTCTTTTTTCGCCCAGGCCGTGCCGTAGATCCGCTGCAGCATCTCGTTCCTCGAGTCCCCGCGCCAGTAAGCCCCGGCGACCCGCATCAGCTTGAAGACCTTGAGCTTGCCGGTCGAGGGGGCATGCGGGCCGCGGCAGAGGTCGACGAAGTCTCCCTCCCTGTAGAGCGAGACCTCCTCGCCGGCGGGAATGGCGGCGATGATCTCCGCCTTGTAATGCTCGCCGATGGACTCGAAGTACTGCACCGCCTTGTCGCGGGGCCAGACTTCGCGCACCATGGGGAGATCCTTCTTCGCCAGCTCGGCCATGCGCTTCTCGATGGCGGCGAGATCCTCGGGCGTGAACGGGCGCTTGTGGGAGAAATCGTAGTAAAAGCCGTTTTCGATCACCGGGCCGATGGTCACCTGCGCTTCGGGAAAAAGCTCCTTCACCGCGTAGGCGAGCAGGTGCGCGGTGGAATGTCGCAGGATCTCCACACCCTCGGGATCGCGCTCGGTCACGATCGCGAGATCGGCATCGCGCTCGATCCGGAACGACGTGTCGACGATCTTGCCGTCGACTTTCCCGGCCAGCGCGGCGCGCGCGAGGCCGGGACCGATCGCCTGCGCGACTTCGGCCACGGTGACAGGACCGGGGAAGGTCTTTATCGAGCCGTCAGGAAGGCGAATATTCGGCATACGCCCATCATAAAAGCAAAACCGCGCGTGGAACGCCGGCCTTGCATGCGTTCCAACACGCGGAGTAAAAACGGCGGCAGCGCCGCCGTTTTTAACAGTTGGTAGGCGCGATTGGACTCGAACCAACGACCCCCACCAT
>JBGPTG010000144.1:0-8369 GCA_041490545.1 Gammaproteobacteria bacterium | reverse complement strand
CGGAGCTCCGCAGCAGATTTTCGCCGACGAGTACCTGATGTCGGAAAAACCGGCGGCGGCGATCGCGCGTTCGGGCCAGCTCAAGATCTTTCGCACCGTGACCCGGCGCCGCGACCTCACCCACGCGCAGTTCAAGGACTATTGGCTGAACAATCACTCGAAGCTCGAGGACCGGGTCATCCGGGAATCGGCGGTGCAGCGCATCGTCGCGACCTTCGCCCTGCCGCAGCCGGGCCAGGATCCGGACTTCGACGGCATGGTCGAACTCTATTTCAACTCTGTCGAGGACATCCGCGCGATGTTCGCGGGACCGGTGCCGGCGATGATGCGCAAGGACGAGGAGAATTTCGTGCAGATGGACGCCCCGGCGCTGCGCCTGGTGGCGGAGGAATACGTGATCGGCGAAAAGGGGAAGGCGGGATGACGCTAACGAAGGAGGCAACATGATCCAGGAAAAAGACGTTCAGGTTCCGATGCGCGACGGCGTGAAGATCGGCGTGCGCATCTACCGCCCGGAGGGAAGCGGGCCGTTTCCGGCGCTGTTCGCGGCTTCGCCTTACCGCTACGACAACAACGACCTGCCGCCGCGGCCGATGTTCCTGTGGCGCGAGACCGGGCCGATCGAGTGGTACGTGGAGCAGGGCTACGCCTACGTGCACGCCGACGTGCGCGGCACGGGCATATCCGGCGGCGAGTTCAATTTCCTGAGCCGCGCGGAGCAGCACGATCTCTACGACGTGATCGAATGGATCGCGAAGCAGAAATGGTCGAACGGCAAGGTCGCCGGCATCGGGCAATCGTACTACTGCATGTCGCAGTGGTTCATGGGCGTCCAGAATCCGCCGCACCTCGCCTGCCTCGCCGTTTACGACGGGATGAACGATCCCTATCGGTACCTGGCGTTTCGCGGCGGGATAGAGAGCAACTTTCCCCTGTTCTGGTTCAATTCGAGCGTGCGCGTCCCGAACTTTTATCCGGCGAACGGCGATCATCCGCGCATCCTCGAAAGAGATTTCTATCTCGACGTGCAGGGCCACCCGAACTACGACACGTATTGGAAGGAGCGCACCGCCGCCGAGCACCTGGACAAAATCAAGGTGCCGATCTTCTCGATCGGCGTCTGGGCGAAAATGGAACTGCATCTCGCCGGCAACATCCTCGGCTATCAGAAGGCCCGGGGAGAGAAGAAACTCTTCATCACCGGCACGGCGACCGCGGTGACCTCGCAGATCGATTTCAACAACATCGAATTCCACAAGAAATACCTGCTGCCGTTCTACGGCAAGTACCTGAAAGGCGAAAAGACGAGCTACGACGAGCGGCCGAACGTCGAGTACGTGGTGAAGAACACGGGTGTCGCGCGCTCTTTCGACTCCTGGCCGCCGCCCGGAACGCGCAAAGTGAAGTTCTATCTAGGTAAAGGACCCACGGGGTCCGTCACATCGCTGAACGACGGCTCGCTGCAAAGCGGGGCCACCGGCGCTGACGGCGGGAGCACGAGCTACGCCTATCCGCATCCTCGCTGGGTGCTCGGAGTCGTCGCCGTCGGCCCGCAGGGACCCGATCCCGCGGCCGCCGTGCTCACGTTCACGAGCGCGCCGCTCGAGGCGGATATGGAAGTCGCAGGGCACGGCAAGGTCACCCTGCACGCTTCCTCGACGCGCAACGACATGGATTTCCACGTGAAGCTCTCGGAGCAGTTCGCGCAGTCTCCGGAGGAGCGCGCCAAGGGCGTGCAGCCACGCTACGCGATCGTCACCAAGGGCTGGCTGCGCGCTTCGCACGGCATCGATCGCGATGCGGCGAAGAGCACCGAGGACATCCCGCACTACACCCACGAAAATCCAAAACCGCTCACCCCGGGAAAAATTTACCGGCTGGAGATTTCGCTGATGGCGATCGCCTGGCGCTTGCAGAAAGGCAGCCGCGTGCGCGTCGAGATCGCCTGCGGGGATTCACCGATCACCGACGGCCTTTTCTTCCACGTCTACCGCCCGGACAAGATCGGCACCGACACGATCCATCACGATGCGGCGCATCCGTCGCAGGTGATTTTGCCGGTGCTGGATGTGACGTAACCTAGCCTGTCGTTCCCGCGAAAGCGGGAACCCAGGGTTCCTGCTCCGGCGGCTCCAGAAAACCTGGATCCCCGCTTTCGCGGGGATGACGCGCGTCTGTCCGCGGAGCGGGCACGCGCGTCATTTGACCAGTCCGACTTCCCTGTAGTACTTCGCCGCACCCGGGTGGAACGACAGCCCTTCGAGCGGCTTCGCCATGTTCTGCGGCTGGAACAGGAAGAACGGCGGGAAGGTCGCCGCGAGTTCCTGCTTGTTCTCGTGCAGCGCTTTTGTCACCTTGTAGACGACGTCCTCGGAGACTTTGGCGTTGGTGACCAGCGTCATGTCAAAGGCGACCAGGTTGGTCGGCTTGCTGATGCCTTCGATCGGCGGCGTGGTTCCGACCTGGATGACGTAGGCGCCCGGCAGCAGCGCCTGCACCCGCTTGATCGCGTCCGGCGCGGTATTCACTTCGAGGACGCGCACGCCGCCGACGCTGGCGTGCGCCTGCTTGACCTGAGGCGAGCCCAGGGCGAAGAACATCACGTCCACTTTCCCGCTCATGAAGTCCTCGGCCTGGCGAACCACGTTTGGCGCCGGGACCTTGATCACGTCGTTGAAGGTCAGCCCGGCGTTCGCCAGATGCGCCTCGATGATCCGCGCGATGGTCTTCTGCGCGTTGAAGTCGCTGGAGACGCGCTTGCCCTTCAGGTCGCTTATGGTTTTGATGCCTGAATCGGCGCGCACGTGCATCGCGACGCGATACGGGATCAGTGCGCCGACGTAGCGCATCGCCGGATGCGGGCCCTGCCCCTGGTATTCGCCGGTCCCGGTGGTGAAAAAAGTCGCATCGAACGAGTTCGACACGTTGAAATCTCCGGTGCCGCTGTCGATCTCCTCGAAGCCGGTGCTCGCCTGTGCCTGGACGATCGCCCGGAGCTTGGACTTCTCGACCACGACCTTGGCGATCGCCTGGCCGGCGGAATTCGAAAAGGACCCGGCCGGCGTGGTGACGAAGCCGATCGTCTGGGCGAGCGCCGTGCCGGCGAGAAAGGCGAGACAGCAGGGGAGGAGTCGCAGCGATTTCATGACGGGACCTCGGGGTTGTTGTGACTAGGTGGCAAGCGGCTTCGGGACGAGCCTCTCTTCGGAGGGGAAGAATACCGCCGCGGCGAAGGTCGCGAGCGCCAGCGTTCCCAGCACGAAGTAGAGCGAGCGGAAATCGCCGCTCGACTGGTAGAGCCCTGCGACCAGCGGCACGGCGAGGGCGCTGGCACTGAAGGAGACGACGTAGCGCACGGCGTAGGCCCGGGCGCGCCACGCCTCCGCCGTGTAGCGCGCAATCATCGCGTCGTTGATGGGAATCTGGCCGAAGACGAAGAACATCATCGCCACCGCGACCAGCAGCATCAGGGAGTTCTCGGTGGTTCCCGCCAGCAGGAGCAGCGGCACCTGCATCGCGACCACCGGCACGAACACCGATTTGAGCGAACGGCGGTCGAGCCACCAGCCGACGCAAAGCTGCGCCATTGCCGCAATCAGGTAGACCCCGCACACCAGCGCGCCGATGCCGAAGGTCGACTGCGTGAGGGCCGAGAGCCTCTGGTCGAACACCTTGGGCATGGAAATCGTGGTCGCGTTGAAAATCACGCCGCCGCAGGCGGTGGCGACGGTGAGTACGGCGAACACGCGGGCGAGATCTCCTCGGGAAATCCGGGGCGCGGCCGCTGCGCGTCGTGGCGCGACTGGCGTCGATCCGCGCGGCGCGAGGCAGACGAACGCAACGCCGGCTAGCACCGCCATGGCCCCGGGGACGATGAACGCCGCGCGCCAACCCACGCTGTCGGCGAGCGCACCGGCGATCAACGCCGAGAAGGCCACGCCGACGTTGCCGAACACGCCATTGACTCCGAGCACCCGCCCGACGTTCTCGCGGTTCGCGACCAGCATGGCGATGCCCACGGGATGATAGATGGCGGCGAAAACCCCGATGCCGGTCAGTCCCAGCGCGACCTGCGCGCGGCCGGTCGCGAGGCCGGTGAGAATGCCCGCGACGCCGATGCCGAAGAAAAACACCACCATCATGCCGAAGCGGCTCCAGCGGTCGGCCAGCCACCCGGCGGGGATCGAACAGGCGCCAAAAGCGATGAAGCCGCCCAGGGAAAGCGGCAGCAGCTCCGCGTAGCCGCCCCCCAACTCTGTACTCATGGCCAGCACGACGGTGGGGAAGATCAGCATGAGCAGGTGATCGAACGTGTGTCCCAGGTTGAGGAACACGCTCGTGCTGCGCGCGAGATTCATGGACGAATCATAGCTTGCGCCGCGCCGGGCCGCTCGGTACACCGGGCGCGCGAGGGACCGGGCAAGCGAGAGCGCGATGCAGACTGGAAAATCGGCGGGTTTAGGATAACAATGCAGCGTCGCCGCAAGGTCGCGACCGCGACGATACGTTCGGAGACGAGGGGAGAATCACCATGGGGGCGAGTCGAATTCTTGCGCTGCTGGCCACCGTGCTGCTGGCGGGCGGCGGCGCTCTTGCCGAGGAGCCGAAGGCGGGACCCCGGCTGCCGAAATCCCAGCAGGCCCAGGCGCAACTCGAAAAAGAAGCCGAGGACATGCTTGGCGCGGTGGTGCGCGTCAGGATGAAGGCCATCGCCGACGCGCGCAGCAATGCCTCGCTCGGCCAGACCCGCGAAGGGACGGGCGTCGTCATCGACGATCGCGGACACATCGTGACCATCGGGTACCTCGTGATCGAGGCCGACTCGATCGAGATCACCACCCAGGACAACAAGACCGTTCCTGCGATTCTCGTGGGTTACGATCACGCCAGCGGTTTCGGCCTGCTAAGGCCGACCCTGCCGCTCGGCGTGAGGCCCATGCCCATGGGACGGGCCGACGACCTGAGCGTGCGCGAGCCGGTGATGATCCTGCCCGCGGGCGGCCGGGAGACGGCGAGCCTCGCCTACGTCGTTGCCAAGCGCAAGTTTTCCGCGAGCTGGGAATACCTGCTCGAGTCGGCCATTTTCACCTCGCCGCCGACGTCCCAGTGGGCGGGCGCGGCGCTCGTCAGTCGCGAAGGCAAGCTCGTCGGCATCGGTTCGCTCCTGGTGCGCGAATCCGTCGATGGAGGATCGCAGGTGCCGGGAAACATGTTTGTGCCGATCGACCTGTTGAAACCCATACTCGGCGATCTGGTCGCGAAGGGACGCAGGCGCGAGCCGGCGCGTCCCTGGCTGGGCCTCGCGACCGAGGAAGTCCAGGGCCACCTGTTCGTGACGCGCGTCTCGCCTGACGGGCCGGCGGACAAGGCCGGGATCAGGACCGGCGACATCGTGCTGGGCGTCGGCGCCGACGCCGTGAAGAACCACGAAGAGTTCTACCGCAAGGTCTGGGGGATGGGTGCGGCCGGGATCGAGGTTCCGCTCAAGCTGCTGCAGGGAGCGGATATGCGCGAGCTCGGCATCCGCTCGATCGACCGCTTTCAGTACTTCAGGGAAAAGCCGGCGTATTGAACGAACGCCGGCGCGGCGTTGGAACGAAATGCAGGTTACGGCGTGGGAACGAATCGCCGGGCGCGGCGTGGAAAAAAACCGGCGTAGCCGCGAAGCTCGCGGTACGCCGGAAGGGCCTTGCAGAGGAGAGCAAAGACTTTACGGGCGGTTGCGCGCCATCCGGCGGAAGCCGGTTTCGAAATCGTTCGCTGCGGCGAAATCAAAGCCCTGCATGTCGGGGCTGGTTCGCTTCATCTGGAATATCGACAGCACGGTGCCGAAGGCGAGGCCGGCTACGCACATGATTTGAATCGCGATGATCAGGGCATTCATGGTTCGCTCCACTTTCTATGCTTCGATGACATCTATAAAGCAGGAACCGGGCCACCTGGAGAGCAAAGCTCCTGAGGGGCTCCGCGGAACGTATAAGACTATGATATCAATACATTATTATAGTTTTTCAGCACTCCGACCACGCGCTGGAAATTCGCGCTCCATCGGTCCGCAATGTGTTGCCGCTTCGTCGACAACGTCGGCGGGTGAGGCTCCTCCGTGAACAATGACGCATCCGCCACGACGGCTCCCCAGGAGCGCCACCGCTTCGATGCGGACGCGCTGGAGCGCTACCTGCGGGACCGGATCGAGGGCCTGCGCGGGCCGCTGACGGTCGAACAGTTCAGCGGAGGACAGTCCAATCCGACGTTTCTCATCGGCGCGGGGACCCGCCGCTACGTGCTGCGTGCGAAGCCCGGGCCGGCGGCCAAACTTCTGCCTTCGGCGCACGCCGTCGAGCGCGAGTTTCGGGTGATCAGCGCCCTCGGCACTGCGGGCGTTCCGGTGCCGCGGACCTATTGCCTGTGCGAGGACGAAAGCGTGATCGGCCGCGCCTTCTACGTGATGGAATTCGTCGCGGGCCGCGTGTTGTGGGAGCAATCGTTGCCGGGAATGACCCCGGGCGAGCGCGCGGCGATCTACGCTGAAATGAACCGCGTGATTTCGGCGCTTCACCGCGTCGACTACGCAGCCGCCGGCCTCGCCGACTACGGCAAGCCCGGCAACTATCTCGCCCGCCAGATCGGGCGCTGGAGCAAGCAGTACCGGGCCTCCGAGACCGAGCCCATCGAGGCGATGCGCCGGCTGATCGCGTGGCTGCCGGAGAATATTCCGCTGGGCGAGGAGACCGCGGTCGTGCACGGGGACTACCGTCTCGACAACCTGATCTTCCATCCGAGCGAGCCGAGGATTCTCGCCGTTCTGGACTGGGAGCTGTCCACGCTCGGGCATCCGCTGGCGGACTTTTCCTATCATTGCCTCGGCTGGCATATTCCGCCGGGAAAATTCCGCGGTATCGCGGGCCTGGATCTGGAGGCGCTCGGCATACCCGGCGAAGATGCGTACATTGCCGCATACTGCGCGAGCACCGGGCGCGCCGGAATCGCCCACTGGAATTTCTACCTTGCCTACAATCTGTTCCGGATCGCGGCGATCCTGCAGGGCGTGATGAAGCGCGCGATCGAGGGCATCGCGGCCAGCGACCAGGCGCTCGACGCGGGCGCGCGCGCGCGGCCGCTCGCCGAACTGGGCTGGGAATACGCCGGGAAGGCGATGAGAGAGGGCTGAATCGAGGGCATATGAAATTCGCGTATTCGGAAAAAGTAAAGACCCTTCAGGCGAAGCTCGAGCGCTTCATGGATAAGAATGTTTATCCGAACGAGGGCCGCTTCCACGAGGAAGTCGCGGCGAACCGCGCCGCGGGCAATGCCTGGGCGCCGACGCGCCTGATCGAGGAATTGAAACCGAAAGCGCGCACCGAAGGCCTGTGGAATCTTTTTCTGCCGCACTCGCCGCGGGCCCCCGAAGGGCTTTCCAACCTCGAGTACGCCCCGCTTTGCGAGATCATGGGGAGAGTGCACTGGGCCCCGGAGGTGTTCAACTGTTCGGCGCCCGATACCGGAAACATGGAGACGCTGGAGCGATACGGCAGCGAGGAGCAGAAGCGGCACTGGCTCGATCCGCTGCTGCGGGGCGAGATCCGCTCGGCGTTCCTCATGACCGAGCCCGACGTGGCTTCTTCGGATGCGACCAACATCCAGTGCCGCATCGAGAAATCCGGCGGCGACTACGTGGTGAATGGCCACAAGTGGTGGTCGTCAGGCGCCGGCGATCCCCGCTGCGCGGTTTTCATCGTGATGGGGAAGACCGACCCCGCGGCGGCGAAGCACGTGCAGCAGTCGATGATCCTGGTGCCGCGCGAGGCCGCGGGCGTCAAGATCCTGCGGCCGCTCAAGGTATTCGGCTACGACGACGCTCCCCACGGCCATATGGACATCGCCCTGGAAAACGTGCGCGTGCCTGCGTCCAGCCTTCTGCTCGGCGAAGGCCGCGGCTTCGAGATCGCGCAAGGGCGCCTCGGCCCCGGGCGCATCCATCACTGCATGCGCCTGATCGGCGTCGCCGAGCGGGCGCTCGAGGCCATGTGCAGGAGAACGCTCGCGCGCGTCGCCTTCGGCAAGCCCGTCGCGGAGCAGACGGTGACGCAGGAACGGATTGCAGAGAGCCGCATCATGATCGACTCGGCACGGCTGCTGGTGCTCAAGGCCGCCTGCACGATGGACACGGCGGGCAACAAGTCGGCGCGCGCGGAGATCGCGATGATCAAGGTGCTCGCGCCGAACGTCGCCTGCAAGGTGCTCGACTGGGCGATCCAGGCGCACGGCGGCGCCGGGGTGGCGGACGATTTCCCGCTCGCGTACCTGTACGCCCAATCGCGCACGCTGCGCCTCGCCGACGGTCCGGACGAGGTGCACCGGAACGCGAT
>JBGPTG010000143.1:0-8380 GCA_041490545.1 Gammaproteobacteria bacterium | reverse complement strand
GTGGTGGTGCCGTCACCCGCAACGTCCGAAGTCTTCGAGGCGACTTCCTTGACCATCTGCGCGCCCATGTTCTCGAACTTGTCCTTCAGCTCGATTTCCTTGGCGACCGATACGCCGTCTTTGGTCACCGTGGGTGCTCCGTAAGAGCGCTCCAGGATCACGTTGCGGCCCTTGGGGCCGAGGGTCACCTTGACCGCGTCGGCGAGAATGTTGACGCCCGCGAGCATCTTGTGGCGCGCGGACTCATGAAACCGGACATCTTTGGCAGACATGTTTACTTGCTCCTGAATTGGTTGGTCTTACGTTGCGACGATGCCCATGATGTCGTCTTCACGCATCACGAGGTACTCGGTGCCTTCGACTTTCACCGTCTGGCCGGAAAACTTGCCGAACAGGATGCGGTCGCCGACCTTGACATCAAGCGGGCGTATCTTGCCGTCTTCGAGAATCCTGCCTTTTCCCACGGCGATGACTTCGCCCTGGTCCGGCTTCTCGGCTACGTTGTCGGGGATGACGATGCCGCCTGCGGATTTGCGCTCCTCATCGAGACGCTCCACCACAACACGGTCGTGCAAGGGACGGATTTTCATCATGACACTGTATCCTCAACGGTAAAGCCCTTGCCTAGAAGGGCGGGTGCTGCGGCGACAATCGTCGCGCGCAAAAACGATCCCCCGGAAAACGATCCCGGGGGATGATAAACCGGGGCATCCGCTAGGAGCCCGTCGCCGCCGGCGATGCGTCCTTCGACCACCTTGGCAGGCTGCAGTGGGCACAGTTGCGCCTGAGCGGCTTGAAGAAGACCCAGTTCTCGAAGAACGCCTTGTTGCAGCGGGGACAGGCAAAGGCCGCCACGCGTTTTCCCGCCCAGGCAATCGCGGCCATCCAGATGACTGCCACTACGAGAAGCGACGCGTCCTGGAGCAGCAGGTCGTTAAGCAGCCAGGCCAGCAGGAACGTTCCGGGGAGGCAACCGAAGAACAGCGCCCAGAGAATTGCCGACCTGCGATGCAGATCGCGCCATGCCGCGTCGAACGAAAGAGTCGCGGACACAGGGTCTTCAGGTGCACGAGCGGCCTGGCCGCCCGGCGGGAATCAAATCGGAATTGGTCTGCATTGCCTGACTCCACGATGAACAGGCATTATCACCTTCCCTACGGGTTTCTCTGTGCGCCACCGCACAGAGGGGACGCGCGTTTCCGTGATGTGTACGGGCTTGTTGTATTGCGTGCGCGCGTGCGGACGCTTTGGCGCGCGACGCGGGTGGCTGCAAAGGGGTGAAGTGCGAGGTGGAACGTCTGCTTCCGGTAGAGGCGGTTGGGGCAAAAAGTCGATTGACCAGAAGGGGTTGCCCCTGTATAACGGGTCTGCAGGATTGTCAAGCAGCGAAATTGCTGGTCCGTTGCGGCACTGGCTTCTCGCCGTACTTCCAGGTCGTCGTTTCCCTCCCCTTGATTTTCCCGCATCCGGGCGAACGCCCATTTTTCATTTTTTTCAGGAATCGAAGATATGAGTACAGGTACGGTCAAGTGGTTCAACGACGCCAAAGGCTACGGATTCATCACCCCCGATGGCGGAGGCAAGGATCTGTTCGCGCACTTCTCGGCGATCCAGGACAGCGGCTTCAAGAGCCTGAAGGAGAACCAGAAGGTCTCCTTCGACGTCACCTCGGGTCCCAAGGGAGATCAGGCGGCCAACATCAAGCCGATCGAGTAACAACCAGCTTCGGGTGTTAAAAAGCCCGGAGCACCGGGCTTTTTTTTGCGGTGGCGCCGCGGTAGCGTGGCTGAAACGGGAGGCGAGCGATGGACAAGCGAAGAGCATGGCGGGAACAGGAGCTGCAACTGGTCGCGCGCTGGAACGCAGCCTCGGAGCGGTACCGCGATGCCCAGACCGAAATCTCGCGCCAGAACCTGTCGCCGGGCGACGGCGCGCCGATTGCGGACGCCGTGCTCAGGGCCGAGACGGCCCGCGCCGAGATCGAGGCCATGAGAAAGCAGATCGCGCGCCTCAAGGTCGAGTTCAGCAACGGCAAGCGTTACTAGGCCGCGTCCCTGCCTGTCCCTCCGCCAGGCAGGGACCTCACATCCGCAGGATGCGCTCGGCGTTGCCGTGCGCGATCTTTTCCCGGTCGGCTTCGCTGATCGAGAGCTTCTTCAGGAATTCCATTCCCGTGACGTTCGGCTCGTAGGGCCAGTCGATGGCGAAGAGGATGTTGTCCGCACCGAGGGCGAGCAGGGTGCACACGAACGCCGGCTCGTACCAGTTGCCGCTGGTGGTGACCAGCAGATTCTCGCGCAGGTAGTCGATCGGCGCCCGTTTCAATCCGCGGCGCGCCGCGGCGCGAGCGGTGTGGTCGTTCAAGCGATGCATGGCGAAGGGCAGTCCTTCGCCGAGATGGCCGAGGATGATTCTCAGCTTCGGGTAGGCGTCGAACACCCCGGCGAACACGATGCGCAGGAAATGGCAGCTCGTGTCGATCGCGAATCCCCAGCCGGCGCGTGCCAGTTCCTCGTAACCCCTGAAGTAGGAACCCAGCGCCCCGGGGTGGGCGAGCGTCGGGTGCAGATAGATCGGCACGTCGAGCGCCTGCGCTGCCTCAAAGATCGGCCAGAACTTCTTCTCGTCCAGGAACTGCCCTTGCGTGTGGCCGTGGATCATCGCGCCCTTGAAGCCGAGCTCGGTCACGCAGCGATCGAGTTCCTTCGCCGCGGCCTGCGGGTCGGCGCTCGGCAGCGCGGCGAAAGCGGCGAAGCGGTCCGGGTGCGCCTGCACCGTCGCGTGGGCGCGGTCGTTGGCGTCGCGTGCCATCGGGATCGCCACGTCCGCGGCGAAGCCCTGCGGTCCGGGCGACCCGAACGAAAGCACCTGCACGTCCACGCCCGCCGCGTCCATGTGAGCGAGGCGCTTCGCGCCGAGGTCGGCGTTCTGCTCGGCGATGTCGTGGCCCAACTGCTCGCTGCGGCTGGTCAGGTAGAAGTTGCGGAATTCGTTCGCCGCGACTTTCTCGCGGTACATCGGCGTGATGAAATGCTCTTCGATGGCGATGGTTCTCATGGGTGTTTCCTTTCAGCCGAGGGGGTTGCCACGCGCTCGCTGCGCTCGATGGCGAAGGCGCAGGCGAGCGCGACCGCGGCGCAGCCTAGCAGCGCCCACAGCGTCGCGTCCCAGGAGCCGCCCCAGGTCACCACGGCGGCGACGAGCGGCGGCCCCAGAAAAATTCCGATCTGAGTGAGGTGGACGATCAGCCCCTGGATTGCGCCTACTTCGGCGGGCGAGCGCGCGTAGCGCATCCCCGCGGACAGCGCGGCCGAGGGCACCGTTCCGGTGATGAAACTGTAGAACACCACGAGCGCGTAGCGTAGCGTATTGGAAAATCCGCCGGCGAAAATGAGAACGAAAATGACGCTGGTCACGGCGAAGGTCACGGCGATGATACGGCCGCGGGGAATGTTCTTCTGCAGCAGCCAGCCGCCCAGCAGGTTGCCGAAGCAGTTTACAATCACGGCGAGTGCGGTGGCGAGCACGGCGGTCGTCAGCGACAGGCCCTGCAATTCTATCAGGTAGGTGGGCAGCCAGATCATCATCGACTGATGCTGGACCGCGTACATCGCGAACGCGAGTCCGAGCAGCCAGGGTACCGGTTGCGAAAACGAAATCCCGAGACTCGCCACCGAGCGCGTCGTGCCGCGAACGACGCCCGCGTAGTCGCGCCGTCGCGCCGCGAGCAGCAGCGCGCAGGCCGCGGAAGCCAGGGTGCCCAGCACCCACACGCTGCGCCAGCCGAAGTCCCCGAGCAACGGCGGGCTCGCGACCATCACCGCGCTCACGCCGATCGGGAAATACGTGGCCCACAGGCCGAAGGCCATGCCGCGGCGCTCCGGCGTGGCGGCGGAGGTGATGAGGCCGGGCGCGGAGACGATTACCGCGATGAATCCCGCGCCTTCGATGAAGCGCGACGCGACGAAAAGCGGCGCCCCCGGCGCGAAAGCGCCCACCAGAGAGCCCGCGGCCATGAGCGCGGAGCCGGCGATGCAGAAGCGCAGCGCACCGAGGCGGTCGCACAACACGCCGAAAAAGATCGCGCTCGCCGCGGCCAGCGCGTTGAAGGCCGACACCAGCCAGCCCGCCCCGATGAGTGAAAGGTGGAACTCCTCCTTCAGCAGCGGCAGGGCCGGGGACATCTTGCCCCAGGCGAGGGCGCCGACCACGCCGGCGAGGAGCGCGGCAAGGACGCCGGCCCAGCGGGTCGTCGTCGGCGCCGCCGGATTCTCAAACAGGGTGTTCAGAGCAGCACCTCTGCGCCGCAGCCTTTGGCGATTGCGCGGATCTGCCGCGCGAGTTCCTCCGGAAGCGGAATGCCGTGCTTCCCGCGCTCGGCGATGGCCGCGCGCTCCGGATCGCCGTGGACCAGCACCGGCTGCGCGGGATCGACCGGCGCCGCAGCGCGCAGCGCGTCGAGCATGTCGTCGAGATCGTCTTCGAACTCGCCTTCGCCGCGGAACGCCTTCGGGTCGATCGCGAGGAAAAAATGTCCGACGTTGAAGTGCTTCGCGCCGGGGTGGCGCGCGTCGCGCGTCGGCGCGTACCACGCGCCCGGGAGCATGGCGCAGAGGATCTCGACCATCGCCGCCAGTCCATAGCCCTTGTGGCTGGCGAGCTCGGGGGTCCCGCCCACCGGCGTCAGCTTCCGCGCATCGAGCGCCGCCTGTGCATCCTCGGTGACGCGCCCTTGCGCGTCGAGCGCCCAGCCGCGCGGCAGGGGTTTGCCGTGCAGGATCGCGAGCTTCAGCTTGCCGATCGCGACGGTGGAGGTCGCCATGTCCAGGCAAAACGGCGGGTTCTTTCCCGCGGGCGCGGCAAAGGCGATGGGATTGGTGCCGAACATCGCCTGCGTCGAGCGCGTCGGCACGATCGCCAGGTTCCAGACGTTGGTCATCGCGATTCCGACGAGGCCGCGCTCGGCCGCCTGCAGCGCGTACACGCCCGCCGCACCGAAGTGGTTGGAGTTGCGCACGCCCACCGCGGCGAGCCCCGCGCGCGCGGCCTTGTCGATGGCGAGCTTCGTCGCGACATCGGCCGGATAGTGGCCTAGACCCCCGCCGCCGTCGACGAGCGCGGTGACCGGCGACTCGCGCACGGTCTTCACCTGCGGGTTCATCTCCAGCCGGCCTTCGCGGCGCAACTCGTCGTAGAGCGGCAGCATCATCGCGCCGTGCGAATCGATGCCGCGCAGGTCGGCGGCGATCATCAGCCGCGCGCTCGCCTCGGCAGCGGCCTCCGCCATGCCCCAGGCGCGGAAGACGGCGCGAAGCTGCGCGGCGAGATTTTCTGCGGGAACGTTCATGGGCGGCGGACCTTCGCGCGCAAGCTTACACGAATCGCCGCCGTCCACCGCCGCCCGGCTCGCGCGTTGATCGACCCGGAAGAACCCATGGAAACGCGACTCACCCTGCGCCCCGGCATGCCGGGCACCAAGCGCCTCGTCGCGCGCTACGGCGAGCGCCTGGTATGCGTGCGCTACCTCTACGACGCCACGCGCAGCCGGCGCCTGAAGACCGTCGAACTCGTCATCGAAGAGACCCCGTGGCGCGCGCGCCCGCGCCGCCCGCGGCACAAGGACAATGCGCTCGTCGGCGTGCGCATCGCCTGGAACGAAACCGCCCTGCGCGCCGCGGTAAAAAAGGCCGGCGCGACCTGGCATCCCCAAGGAAAAATCTGGGAAGTATCCCGGGAAGCCGTGCGCGAGCTTGGCATAGGCGATCGTGTTGTCAGAGGAGGTACGCCGGTGAGCAAGACGGAGCCATATAGCGGCATATAGTTCTATATAGGGGTAGATGTTTGCATATGCCGATATATGGTTTTAGCATGGCTCGAATGCACACCATTGCACGTTAGAGGTCATATGCGCCTTGCTCTTGCGATCCTGTCGATTCTGATTAGTACGAGAGCTCTCGCTCTCGATTCGATGGAGTTCCATTTATTCGGTTTCGGCAAAGGCGAAATCCTGTTCGACATTCGGCCATTCGGCAAAGACACCTGGGCGAAAGGGGACGTCCGAGAACCCGGCGGACTACATGGGGACTTCTTTAGGTGGGTCGGTAGCGAACAGAAGGGAAAGTTTGTGCCGGTAGGCTCATGCGAAGTGAAGGGGCAGAAAGCAGTTGCCTTCCGTTGCAAGAAAGGTAACTACTCGCTATCCGGCGTTGTATATACCGGTGAATCTCTGGACGAATCGAAGCTCGATCACATTCCTGAGGCGAAGAAGCTTTGGCACGCATTCATCAAGCAATATGAGTACGGGAAACTCGGGGCTTTCTTCCGTTGTAGCGAAGGGTGCACCGAGTCAATGCCTCCGTATTTGATCCTCGTCTGGCGGGGTGACTAAGAATGACCTCTAACAGCGCGTTCGAAAACGGACGCTCACAAGCGCGGCTGCGCGCGCTTGCTCACGCCGTTCAACGCGGACGTTAGGATTTTCGGAACCAGCGTGGCGGACGAAACCTTCAGCGAGCAGATGCAAAGGGCATTGTTCTTTTGTCAGATGTTCAATTTTGGTTTCGGGCGCGCCGGTCTTTGGGGACTTCATGATCCAGTCGCGGAGGGCTTTACGACTTTCGCTGATGCACACCTACTCTTCACAATGTTCCTGGTAGATAAGGGTGACAAACCACTCGGCGGGTTTATCTATCCGCTTCTGCATGGAACGGGGAAAGCGGATTGGATGAATGAAGTCATCAGAGTGCTCAATGAACCAGTGGGAGATGTGATCTTTGAAGAATACCTTCGCAAGTGGCGAAACAAACTTGCGACCCATGGCACTTTATCACCGACATCTCTTCCTGACAGCATTGGAACAATGGTCCAATCGTCTGATTACGACGACCGCTTATTGGCACTGTTGGATGAACTCCGAGCGGCAGTCGGTGACCTCACCTCCACTCTACACAAGGAACTACGTGGTTCGAAACCAAAATCCTAACTTTAGGTGCTGCGGACGGGCCATCGGCACCGCGCGAGTGCGAGCGTTTGTGCTGGCCCGCCGCAGACCAAGACGTTAGCAGGCTGTTGAAAAACTCCCCGAACGTCCCTCATGATGCATGGTCATAGAGGAGACGTTTTCCAAGGGAGAACAAGAATGCGCGGAAGCGACGGGATGCAGGAGACGCTGTTCACGATATCGAAGCTGGATGACTTTGTGCCCTCGGATCACCCGCTGCGCTCGATCCAGGTGCTGGTGGATGGAGCGCTGGTGCGTCTGAACGGCTTGTTCAACGAGATCTACGCCGATACCGGGCGGGCGAGCATTGCTCCGGAGAAGCTCATACGTGCGCTGCTGCTGCAGGTGTTCTACTCGGTGAGAAGCGAACGCCAGCTCGTCGAGCAGCTGCGCTACAACCTGCTGTTTCGGTGGTTCGTCGGACTGGCGATCGACGATGCGGTGTGGGATCACTCGGTGTTCTCGAAGAACCGCGACCGGCTGCTGGAGCATGCGGTGGTGGAGGCATTCTTCACCGAGGTCATGGGAGTCGCGAACGCCAAGGGGTTGCTCTCCACGGAACACTTCTCGGTCGACGGAACGCTGATCCAGGCGTGGGCAAGCCACAAGAGCTTCCGGCCCAAGGATGGAAGCGACGACCAGAGGCCCTCGGGACCGGGGCGCAACGCGCAGGCCGACTGGAAGGGCAAACCGCGCGCGAACGACACGCATGAGAGCACGACCGATCCGGACGCACGGTTGTTCAGGAAGAGCAACAACACGGCATCGATTCTTTGCTACCAGGGACACGTGCTGATGGAGAACCGATCCGGGCTGGTGGTGGGGGCGGTGGTGACGCACGCCGATGGCAGAGGCGAGCGCGCAGCGGCGCTGGCGATGCTGGACACAGTCCCGGGCAAACAGCCCAAGAGCCTCGGGGCGGACAAGGCCTATGACACGCAAGACTTCATCGACGCCTGCCGGGTGCGCAACGTTATCCCGCATGTGGCGTGCAACGACACGCGCCGCGGCGGCAGCGCGATTGATAGACGAACGACGCGACACACTGCGTATGCGTTGAGCCAGACGATCAGAAAACGCATCGAAGAGCACTTCGGCTGGGGCAAGACCGTGGGCCGCATCCGGCAGACCGTGTACCGGGGACTGCGACGGGTCGATCAGCACTTCAAGCTGACCATGACCGCGAGCAATATCATCAGAATCGCCCGAATGTCGTGCGCGGTACCGCAAGGAGCGGCGTAATGAGCAGATCTCTGAGGACAATCGAACAGATCGGCAACGATCCAACGATTCGCTCGACAGAAAATCAATCGTCGAGCGCATTCTTCTTACTTGGAGAATCGTGTCAGTCATGATGTTCGAGCGAATTTCAACAGCCTG
>JBGPTG010000142.1:0-8418 GCA_041490545.1 Gammaproteobacteria bacterium | reverse complement strand
CCGCGCAGCCTGCGGCTCAGCACCGCGGCGCACATGAGCGCGCGCTTCACCTACGTGAGCCCCGCCGGGGCGCTGAAGAAGGGTGGCGTGGTGCACGGCTACGTGGTGGACGGCGGCTATTTCGAGAATTCCGGCGCCACCGCGACGGTCGAAATCCTGGAGACGCTGCCGGTCCTGGAGAAGGAGGACCCGCGCTGGGCGAGGGTCGACCCGGTGGTGATCCACATCAGCAACGAGCCGGCCGCGGTCCCGGCCGTGCCCGACACGCTGGAGAAGGCGCCGGAGAACCCGGGCTTGCGGCCTTCGCCCTGGCTGAACGAAAGCCTGTCGCCGATCCGGGCGATGCTCAACACGCGCAACGCCCGCGGCGTGCACGCGCGCGAGACCGCGTACTGGCACGTCGATCGCGGGAATTTCCTGCCCTTCGGCCTGTGCCGGCGCTCGACCAACATCCCCCTGGGCTGGGTGCTGTCGCGTAGCACGCAAGACCACATGAAAGCGCAGCTGGATCCGCAGAATTCCGATACCAGGGCCGAGGCCTGCAGCTTCGACAACGCCGGTAATCTCGACTGGATCCGCGCGCGCGTGTCCGCTACGGCAGGCAAATAGACAACGCCGCAGAGGGGCTCCGGGAGTCCGGCCTTACCACGTCCCGGAGAAAATGGCCGATAATCGGAGCGCGAGCCGGCCGTGATTGTTCAAGACGCGCCGATTCTGACCAGGGAGGCCGACCATCGAGGACACGAGACCGATGGCTGAGGCGCGCGTATCCGGGGCGAGTCCCTCCAACGCTGCCGCCGCCGCGGAACCCGCCCGGACGATTCGCCCGGAGTTCACGGGGAGCGCCGGCGAATACTTCCGCATCTGGATCGTCAACCTGTTCTTCAGTCTCGCGACCCTGGGCATCTATTCGGCATGGGCCAAGGTGCGCAAGAAGAAATACTTCTACGGCAGCACGCGGCTCGATGGCGACACGTTCGACTACTTCGGCCGCCCCAAGGCGATTCTCAAGGGGCGTATCGTCGCGTTCCTCGTGTTCGTGATCTACGCATTCGCCGCCGAGCTCTATCCGGCGTCCCGTTTCGGATTCTGGGCGCTCGCCGTGCTGCTGATGCCCTGGCTGGTGGTGCGTGCGCTGACCTTCAACGCGCGCAATTCGGCGCACCGCGGCCTGCGTTTCCATTTCAACGGAACGCCGAAGCAGGCGGCGCGCGTCTACATCGGCCTGCTTGCGGTCACGGCGCTGACGGCGGGGCTTGCTTTTCCGTGGTTCGCTGCGCGCCAGAAGGTCTTCGTCGTATCGAATCACGCGTTCGGCCGCAGCCCGTTCGGCTGCGACCTCTCGACGCGCGCCTTCTTCGGTGTTTATCTGCGCGCCGGTCTGATCACGCTCGCCCTGTCCGTTCCCGTCGTCGCCTTGACGGGGTTCGCGATGCCGCGTCTCCTTACTTCGGAATCGTTGTCGTGGCTCTCGTGGCTGCTGCCGGCGGTCGGCCTTTATGGGTCGTATGCGATCGCCTATGCCTACCTTCAGGCACGCACCGCCAACCTGCTGTGGAATGCGACTTACGGCCCGGGATTGCGATTTTCCAGCACCTTGTCCGCGACCAAGCTCCTCAAGCTCTACGCCGGCAACCTCCTTGCCGCCGCGTGCACCGCGGGGTTGCTCATTCCCTGGGCCGTGATTCGCACGCTCAAGTACCGGCTCGAGAACTTCGCCGTCGTCGTCGAACCAGGGATCGCGCATGAGGCGAATCCGGCCTTCGCCAGCGTCGGTGCGACCGGGCAGGAGCTGGGCGATTTCTTCAACCTGGATCTCGGCATATGAACGTCCTGCGCGCGGGTTATTTCGACGGCAAGCGCGCGATCAGGCACGAAGTGAGCCTCATGCTGGCCGAGGGCAAGCTGAGGGTGATCGGGCGGGAGGTGACTGCGCAGTTCGACGCGCGCCGGGTGCGCGTCGCCCCGCGCATTGCGGGCACGCCGCGCTGGCTCTACCTGCCGGGCGGCGGCGCCTGCGTGGTCGCCGACAACGATGCGGTGGACCGCTTCGCGCGGGAGAGGGGTTTCGCGCTCTTCCTGCACAAGCTGGAATCGCGCCCGGCCTACGCGGCGATCGCGGTTGCGCTGGTGGTCTCCTCGTTGTGGCTGTTGATCGACCGCGTTGTTCCCGTGGCGGTGGAGCACATCGCGCAGCGCATCCCGGTTGGCGCGGAGACGGCGCTGGGCGAGCAGGCGCTCGCGGGATTCGAGCGTCACTGGCTGAAACCCTCCAAGCTCACGCCGGCGCGGCAGGCGGCGCTGCGCGCGAAATTCGACCGGATGGCACAAGCCACGGGAGAGATCGCACCGCACAGGCTCGAATTTCGCGCGAGTCCCGCGATCGGTCCGAATGCCTTTGCGCTCCCCGCGGGCATCATCGTCGTCACCGACGAACTCGTGAAGCTCGCGAGGAACGACCAGGAGGTCCTCGCGGTACTCGCCCACGAGCTCGGCCACGTGCGCTACCGCCACATCATGCGGCACCTGCTGCAAAGCTCGGCGACAGCGCTCATCATCGCCGGGGTGACGGGCGACGTCGCCTCGGCGACCTCGCTCGCCGCAGCGGCGCCGGCCGTCCTGCTGCAGACCAAGTATTCGCGCGACTACGAGCGCGAAGCCGACCGGTATGCGATCGAGACCCTGCAGAAGTCCGGGATCGCGCCGCGGCATTTTGCGAAGATTCTCGAGCGCTTCGAAGCGAAATCCGGCAAGCGCGGCGTCATGCCGACCTTCCTTTCCTCGCATCCACCTACCGCGGAGCGCGAGCAGCTTGCGCTGGCGAGCGCTGGGGAGGCGGCGCAGAACCAGGAGGAAGAAGAGGAAGCCGATGAGCGCGTCGCCGATGTCCGGCCCGCGCCGCCGCTCCTTGCCATTGTCGATCCCGAGCAGCGGCAGATCGCGGTCCTGGTGGAGAAGCGCGACCACGCGGAGCTGGAACGCCTGCTCGGCGGCTACCAGCTCGCGTTCGAGCAGGACGCGAAGTCCGTCCGCGCGCTCGAGAACGCCTTCCGCACTTTCAGGAAGATTCCGGGAAATTCGGAGGAAACCCTGAGCGCCTGGGTGAAGGGCAGCCCGTCCTCCTACGTCGCTCGCGTGGCGCGCGCGGTCTTCCACTTGTCCCAGGGACTCGAGGCACGGGGAACGGATTTTATCCAGGACACGCCCGAGGAGTCGATCCGCGCCATGCGCGCCTACCTGGAGAAGGCCTCGGCCGATCTGGAGCGCTCGCTCGGCCTCTCGCCGAAACCCTACCTCAGTCACCGCTATCTCATGACGATCGCCCTGTACGCGGGGAGCCGAGGATCGACCAAGTCGCGCTACGAGGAGGCGGCGAAGCTCGCCCCCGCAAGCGTCGAGCCGCGACTCGCCTACATGACCAGCCTTGAGCCGCGCTGGGGCGGCAGCTACCGGGAAATGGAGGTCTTTCTCGCCGAATCGCGGGCGGCGCTCGATTCCGGGGACGCGAACCGGCTGGCCGCGCGGATTCCCGCGTATCGTGGATTCGAAAGCAACCGGGCCAAGGATTTCCGCAAGGCCGTGGATCATTTCGACGAAGCGATCCGCCTCTACGACGACGCCGAGACCCTGTGCCAGCGCTCCTATGCGCTGACCGAGCTCAAGAACATCCGCGAAGCCTTCGCCGACGTCGGCCGCGCCTTGTCCAAGGTGCGCGACAACCGTAACTGCATGAGACGCGCCATCTACCTCGCGACCCGCGTCGACGACGCCGCCGAAGCCATCCGGGTGATGAACCTGATCATCGAGGTCGATCCGAATTCCGGGTTGGCTTACAACCGGCGCGGCTGGAGCTATCATCGCCTCGGCAAGCCCGAGCTCGCGTTTCCTGACTATCTCGTCGCAGCGAAGCTCGGGGATGCCTGGGCCGAGCTGCAGGTCGGCAAGTACTATTGGGGCGGGACGGGCATCAAGCAGGATCGAGAAGAGGCGCTGGTCTGGTTGGAAAAATCCGCCGCGCAAGGCAACAAGGACGCGCAGGTGAGCCTGGATCAGGCGCGCAAGGAGCTCGGCCGCAAGGCCGAGTAGGCGAAACGAAAAGTTACTGCAAAGGGAGAGAAATTATGGTGGGCAAGTCTGGTACGGTCGCAGCATGTGTTCTCGGTCTGGCGAGCCTTGCGGCGGGGCCGGCGCTGGCGCAACAGTACCCGGCGAAGCCGGTGCGCATGATCGTGCCGTTTCCGGCCGGCGGTCCCGCGGACCTGGTTGCGCGCCTTCTCTCCGCGAAGCTCCCCGAGATCTGGGGCCAGCCGCTCGTGATCGAGAACCGCGGCGGCGCGGGCGGCAACATCGGCACCGCGGCGGTCGGCCGCGCGGCACCCGACGGCTACACGATTCTGCTCACGACTTCCGGTCTCATGTCCAATCCGAGCCTCTACAAGGACGTCGGCTTCGATCCCGTCAAGGATTTCGCGCCGGTGACCGTGGTCGGCAATTCGGCGACCATTCTCGTTCGCCATCCCAGCCTCGAGGGCGTGAACACGATGCGCGATGTCGAGCGGCTCGCGCGGATCTCCAAGGTCGATTTCGCCACCCCCGGAATCGGGCTCGCGGGGCATCTGTCCGGCGAGTTGTTCAAGACACTCGCCAAGGTCGACATGCAGCCGATTCCCTTCGCCGGCGCGGCACCCGCGATTGCCGCGGTGCTCTCGGGCCAGGTGAGGCTCGGCTTCATGGCCGTGCCTTCGACCGTGCCGCACATCAAGGCGGGCAAGCTGGTGGCGATCGCGGTGACGAGTCCGCAGCGGCTCGCGGTGCTGCCCGACGTGCCCACCGTCGCGGAATCTGGCTATCCGGGTTTCCAGGTGGACAACATGTACGGCGTGCTCGCGCCGCACGGCACGCCGCCCGAGGTGGTGAAGAAACTGCACGACGATATCGTGCGCGTGGTGCAGCAGCCCGACGTGAGGAAGGCTCTCGAAGCGGCGACCATTGATATCATCGCCAACACCCCGGAGGAATTCGCGCGCTACATTCTGTCCGAATACACCAAGTGGGCGAAAGTGGTGAAGGACTCGGGCGCGCGCGTCGAGTAGGGTACGCTGCGGGGCAGAATCGCGCCATCATGAAAATCATTTCTATCAATACCTGCATTCTCGCCGTGCCCACGCCCAAGCCGATGGCACTGCAATATCCTCAGCACAAGCTGGTGGTCGCGGAGATCGCCACCGACCAGGGCGTGCAGGGCCTGGGCTACAGCCTGGTGTTCGGCGGCGGCGGCGCGGAAGCCGTGCACGCCTATCTCGAGACGCGGCTCGCGCCCGTCCTCATCGGCGAGGATCCGCTCTTCGTCGAGCGGCTCTGGGAGAAGATGTTCCGCACCGACATGGGCATCAGGAAACAAGGCGTCGCCGGCTACGCACTCTCGGCTCTCGACATCGGCCTGTGGGACATCGCCGGCAAGGCGGCGGGGCTGCCGCTCTACAAGCTCTGGGGCGCAGTGAGCGACCGCATCCCCGCCTACGGCAGCGGCGGCTGGTCGAAGTACAGCGAGCGCGAACTGGTCGCGGAGGCGGAGAAATACGCCGCGCTCGGCTGCCGGCACTACAAGATGAAGATTCACCTCGCCGACCCGCGCGAGAATGCGAAGCGCGTCGGCCTGGTGCGCCGTGCGCTCGGCGACGGCGTGCGGCTGATGGTGGACGTGAACCAGCGTCTCGATCTCGGCGGCAACGTGCGCCAGGCTGCGCTGCTCGAGGAGTACGACCTGCAGTGGTACGAGGAACCTGTGCTCGCGGACGACATCGCCGGCTGCGCCGAGGTCGCGCGCGCCATCAGGATCCCGGTCGCCACCGGCGAGAATAACTACACGCGCTTCGAATTTCGCGAACTGATCGAGCGCCGCGCGGCGCGCTACCTCATGCCCGACGTGTGCCGCGCGCTCGGCTTCTCGGAGACGCTGCGCATCGGCCATCTCGCGGCGGCGCACCAGGTAGCGGTCGCGCCGCACGTGGTGCACGAACTCTCGCTGCAGGTAGTGGGCGCGCTGTCGAACGGGTTTCTGGTGGAATTCATCGACTGGACGCCGCCCGACCTGTTTGAAGAGATGCCGGAGTGCAAGGACGGGCATTTTGTCATCGCGGACCGACCCGGGCACGGCATGGCGCTCGCCAAGGGTGCGAAGGAGAAATACCGGAGCGCCTGAGCGCGGCCTGAATCGAAACGCAGATCACGGGGGAAAAATGAAGATCGCAGTCCTCGACGACTACCAGAACGTCTTCCGAAAGCTCGATTGCAGCGCGCTGCTCAAAGGCCATGACATAGTCGTGTATCACGACTCGCTCAAGGATCCGGCGAAGCTCGCCGAACGGCTCGCCGAAGCCGACGCGGTGATCCTGCTGCAGCAGCGCACACCGTTCCCGCGCGCCGCGGCGGAGAAGATGCGCAGGCTCAGGCTCATCAGCCAGACCGGGCGCAACGCCGGGCACATCGACCTCGCCGCGTGCACCGAGAAGGGCATCGTGGTGTCGGCGGGCGGCGCTGCCGCCTCCAACCACACGGCGGAGTTGACCTGGGGTCTCATTTTCTCGGCACTGCGCCACATACCGGAAGAGGTGAAGCGGCTGAAAGCCGGGATGTGGCAGGGGACGCTGGGCACGACGGTCGCCGGCAAGACCCTCGGCGTCTACGCGTACGGGCGCATCGGCAGCATCGTCGCCCGCGCCGGCCGCGCCTTCGAGATGCGCGTGATGTGCTGGGGCCGCGAAGGCTCCACGGGTCGCGCGCGCGCCGACGGCTACGAGGTCGCCGTGAGCCGCGAGTCATTTTTCGAGAGCGCCGACGTCCTCAGCCTGCACCTGCCGCTCAACGCGGAGACGCGGGGCATCGTGAAGCTCGCAGACTTGCGGCGGATGAAACCGGAAGCGCTCATCGTCAACACCAGCCGCGCCCCGATCGTCGAGGCGGGTGCGCTCGTCACGGCGCTTCAGGAAGGCCGCCCCGGCCGCGCCGCGGTCGACGTCTACGAGGACGAGCCGGTGCTCGATGCAAAGCATCCGCTGCTCGCGATGAACAACGTGGTATGCACGCCGCACCTGGGGTACGTCGACCGCGACACCTACGAGAAGCACTACGGCGCGGCGATCGAACAGATCCTGGCGTTCGCCGCCGGCAAGCCGATCAACGTGCTGAATCCCGAAGCCCTGAAGAACGCCTGAGACTTTCCCTAGCGCGCGGTCATGTAGCGCGCTCGCTCGCTCACCGCGGCAAGCAAGCCGGCGGCGAAGCGGCGGCTCTTCTTCACCAGGTTGAGGAAACCGTGGCGGTCGATGGCGAGCAGCGTGCACGCGGTCTCGGCGACCACGCTCGCAAGTCGCGGTGCGTGATCGATCAGCGCTATTTCGCCGAACACGCCTCCCGGACCGAGCCTTTCCACCTTCTTCCCGCCCACCGAGATGGCGACGCGTCCGTAGAGGACCACGTACATGAGCACGCCGGTCTGGCCTTCCCTGACGATGCTCTGTCCCGACTCGTAGCTGGAGCGCGACTCCGAACCGAGCACGCGCGCGAGATCGGCGACCAGGCTCTTGGGCAGCGGTGCCGGCTGCGTCGATTTCACCGTTCCCGCGGACGCGCCGCCGGCCCGGCTCATGTTCTCGCGCAGGCGCGAGATCATCACGCCCATCAGCATCAGTGCGAACTCAGGTTTCTTGCCGAGCGCCGCCTGCAGCTGCTGGTCGTCGAGAGCGATCACGCGGCAGGCGGTGCGCGCCACCGCGGTGGCGCTGCGCGGGCCCTGGTTGATCGACGCCATCTCGCCGAAGACTTCGCCCTGCCGCACCGTGCCGATCGGCTTGTTGTGCAGCTGGATGCCGACCTCGCCGTCGAGCAGCAGGTACATGCGCTGCCGCAGCAGCAGGAACGGGATGGGCTTCTGGTTCTCGCCGAATATTCTCTCACCCCTGGCGAAACTCTTCGGCTTGCCGCCGAAGCGGAAAAACTCCATCGCAACTCCTGCGTTGTAGGAGCCGCTGGCAGGACTGCCCTGGACGGCCATGCGTTCTTACCTGGGGACGGCGGGCCCGTGACGGGCCGGAAGCAGGATTATGCTACGTGCTTGCTGTCCCGGAAAGTCCCGACCCGGCGCGCGCACTGAATTTTTCACGGTCGGGCGCGTTCAGCAGAAATTCTGCGTGACATAGACCTTGCGATCCGGTCCGATGGCGACACCGATGCCCTCGTGCCTCCACTGGCGCGCGAGGAGATTGGCACGGTGGCCGGGACTGTCCATCCAGCCGGCGACCGCCGCGCCGGCGATCTGCGCCTCCGAGTTCCAGTCGAAAGTCTGCACGCCGTTCACGGTCGTCACCGAGGCGTAGAGATTGCCCTGGGCTAGGTTTTCGGCGCCGAGGTGGAGGGTGT
>JBGPTG010000141.1:0-8421 GCA_041490545.1 Gammaproteobacteria bacterium | reverse complement strand
CTGTGGCAGCGCCGTCATCGCGCGCGACTGGTACGACATCCTCGACTACCGCTTGACCGACGACGGCGCGTGCCGCGAATGCGGTGCCGCGATCGCCGGGCGCTACGAGAAATTCACGAAGGCCTTCGGGTCGAAGCGGATTCCCGTGAGGCTCGCGCGGGTCTAGCGTCAGGTGCCGGAGTCGATCCGGAACCGCCACGGTCGCGCTGCCCAGTAGCGTCCCGCGTAGTCCACGCCGACGCGCGGTCCTTTCCTCACGCGCCTAGCGGGAACGCGGATGCCGCGATCCTCGATCCAGAGGCGTGCGGATGTCACGGCATCGGCACCGTCCAGCCGCTTGTCGATGCGCAGGTGGCGAGTGACTCTTCCCGGACCTGAAATCAGAACCCGGCCACCGCGGACATCGACAAGCACGCCGCGCACCAGCACGCCTTCGGGTTTGCCGGCGCCCGCGGTGCTGAAGTTGAGCAGCCAGTGCATTCCGTAGACGAGGTATACGTATACCGTGCCGCCCTCGCGCCACAGCGGCTCGACCCTGGGCGTGCGGCGACCTCCATAGGCGTGAGAGGCGCGGTCTCCTGGACCTTTGTACGCCTCCACCTCGGCGATCATCGCGGTGATGCGGCGGCCGCGATGGCGGTGCACGATGAATTTGCCGAGGAGCCCGCGCGCGACGCGCAGCGTTGAGCCTTCGAAATCGGCGCGGGCGAGGCGCCGGGTGCGCCTGCGCGCCGGTGTTTGCATCCGCTTCGATAACTTCCGGAAACGAGTGATTCTATCTCGCCATACCGGGTCCAGGTCCCTACCTACATCATGATCAGGGCCATTGTCGCGAGCATGACCGCCGCCATGATGACGAGCATCAGGGGACTCTTGATCATGTGCCTGAACATGCCGAACCGGGTGCCTTCAGGCAGCAGATCCATGCCGCACTTTGGGCACTTTCCGGAATTCGCCTGACGGACTTTCGAATGCATGGGGCAAAAATAGGTTTGTCCCCCGCCTTGTGCCTGGTTCATGTTCGGCTCCTCCGATTGCGCCCTTCTTGAAGGCGGCTGCGCGAATTTCTACCGCTGCCCCCCAGAAAGGATGGCGGCCTTTTTTTCCTCGTATTCTGCCTTCTGGATTTCGCCTCTGGCGAAGCGCTCGTTCAGAATCTGCAGCGCGGAATGTGTCGGATCGCCCCATGAGCGGCCTGATCCCCACGGTCCCCAATGATGGGGTCCGCCGCCCGATCTGTGACCGAACATAAACATCGCCACACAGGCGATGATCATGAAGAACATCATCATCGGGAAGATCCACCAGAACCCCCCGCTCCACATATGCCAGGGACCGGGCCAGTCCCAAGGGGGTGCCTGCTGCGCCATTGACTGCAGCGGATGAAACAGAGCAAAGACCGCCAGTATCGAGAACGCCGAGAGCTTGGTCTTCATGTCGGTATCTCCTCTTTACGCCATTGACTTCGAGAACTCGCAAGTCCATCTTGCACCAGCGCCAATCTCGATGCTTGATGCATATCAACAATGGGACCCATCCAGGCCATGCGGGCCAAGAGATCGCACCTGGGGCCTCCAAGCCCTTGAATTCTCTTGGGGCTTGCAATTTCCTCCAACCTGTATAAAACTACAGGTCAACCGCTGCTTCGCCCGCGCGTTCAAGCGGAAGAAGCACCCTTCAACGGCTGACCTGAGGGGGCGACAAGCAGGCAGAGTTCTTGTTTCGGTTGCGCCGCCCGGATCGATTGCGGCGCTGGCGTCCGCTGTAACCTAACCAAGTAAGATGGGGGATATCGAAATGGTCAACGAAGGAAAAGTCATGGAAGAAGCCAAGGCCAAGGCGCTGCAGGCGGCGCTGGCGCAGATCGAAAAGCAATTCGGCAAGGGCTCCATCATGAAGATGGACGCGGGGGCGATTCAGGACGTGCAGGTGGTTTCCACCGGTTCCCTGGGCCTGGATATCGCGCTCGGCGTCGGCGGCCTGCCGCGCGGCCGCGTGGTCGAGATCTACGGGCCGGAGTCTTCGGGCAAGACTACGCTGACGCTCTCGGTCATTGCCCAGATCCAGAAGCTGGGCGGCACGGCGGCCTTCATCGACGCGGAGAACGCGCTCGACCCGCAGTACGCCGTCAAGCTCGGCGTGAAGATCGACGAACTGCTGATTTCGCAGCCGGACACGGGCGAGCAGGCCCTGGAGATCGCCGACATGCTGGTGCGCTCGGGTTCTGTGGACGTGATCGTGATCGACTCCGTGGCTGCGCTCACGCCCAAGGCCGAGATCGAGGGCGAGATGGGCGAGCCGCAGATGGGCTTGCAGGCGCGGCTCATGAGCCAGGCCTTGAGGAAGCTCACCTCCAACATCAAGCGCACCAACACGCTCGTCATTTTCATCAACCAGATCCGCATGAAGATCGGCGTGATGTTCGGCAATCCCGAGACCACCACCGGCGGCAACGCGCTCAAGTTCTACGCTTCGTGCCGCCTGGACATCCGTCGTATCGGCGCCATCAAGCGCGGCGACGAGGTGATCGGCTCGGAGACGCGCGTGAAGGTCGTGAAGAACAAGGTGGCGCCGCCGTTCCGCGAGGCGCTGTTCGATATCCTCTACGGCCAGGGCGTGTCGCGCGAGGGCGAGATTCTCGAGCTCGGCGTCAACTGCGGCGTGGTCGACAAGTCCGGTGCCTGGTACCAGTACCAGAAGGACCGCATCGGCCAGGGCAAGGACAATGCGCGCGAATTCCTCGTGGAGAACCCGGCGCTTGCCGACGAGATCGAGGCGAAGATCCGCGAGAAGCTGGGCGTGAAGAGCCCGCAGGGGCTGGCGCCCGTCACCGCCGAGGTATAAGCGTTCGATGCGGCGCGAGCCCAGAGTGTCAAACTAGCTAGGATGAGAACGAGGCACAATCTGGTATTGTTTGGCAGGAAACTCAGTTGAGCGAACAAGCTGGAACGTCCCGCAACGGAGGCCGATCGTCGGCGCCCGGAGACTTGTCAATCGATCAGGTCGAGAACTCAATTCTTCCGGGCGATGCCTTCGATCTGATCGACCGTTTGCCCGAGGAATCGGTCGATCTCGTTATCACCAGTCCTCCGTATTGGGGTCAGCGGTCTTACGATCTCCAGCACAATTGGGATCTCTTTAACGACATCGCCAAAGTCCGCGCTCTCGCTCAGGTGACTCGAGGATACGAGTGGTACCGCGATTTGGGTGGCGTCCTTGGGCTCGAACCGTACCCCGAATGGTATGTGGTCCATCTCGCCGAAATCCTGAACAAACTGTTGCGTGTTTTGAAGCCCACTGGAAGCTTCTGGCTCAATCTCGGCGATACGTATTTCGCCCGCTGGTCGAGCATCCGGGACACCGGCCGCCAGGGGCTAACGGACGATCACCGGCGACGCCGGAAAACCCCGATGGGAGGCATTAGGCAGGAAAAGCAGCTTCTCTTACTCCCATCGAAGGTGGCGGTTGTAATGCAGGAAAGCGGTTGGATTTTGCGAAACGACCTGATCTGGCATAAGCCAAACGCGACTCCGAGGCCGGAGGGCGATCGACTCAAATTGTCGCACGAACATTTTTTCCACTTCGTTCGACGGGCAAAGATCGGTCGCGCGAAGTACTATTACAAAGCTTCTCAAGCGGAAAAGAGACAAAACGATGTTATCGCCGTCAACTCGGAACCCGGTGAGGCGGATCACACCGCAACATTTCCGTCCGCGGTAATTGCTCCGCGGATTGTGTCGTCTTGCCCCGTTGGGGGATTGGTTTTAGATCCATTTTGCGGGACCGGCCGAGCACTTGAGGTGGCTGTTTCTCTCGGACGAAAAGCAATCGGTATCGAGCTCCAGGAGAAATTTTTCCGTGCTGCCCAGTTGAAGCTTTTCTTGAAACCGAATGGCAAAAAAAAGATCATCCCTCAGCGACCGGAAACCGAGGAATACGCGCAGTAACTTCATTAGCGAGTGGTTTGGACAACGAGTTTTTCCCGTGGTCCGACTGGATGTCAAAGCGTTACGACACGACGCCTGTCCGTTCTTAAGCGACGTTCTGGAAGGCGCTACGGACTGCGTAAAGAACGAGAATTCCAAGGGTGTTTGCACGATCAGCAGCGCAAGTAACGGGCCGAGACAGGATTGGCTGGCTTGTCCTTATCGTGTCATCGACACTGAAATTGTAACTGGCGCTTGCGAGAGAATTTTCAAATCCAAGCTCTCTGTAAGGCCGACAGCAGCGTCATTATTGGAAAATTCCAAGGTTCGCGACGCATTTCAGAAGCAGGTGGCGAAAGCGGGCGTAGGCTACTTGTTCTTCCAGGACAAACTCGGCGGTGAAATCTCGGTTCTCGGCACCGACAAATCTCCGGAAATTGCCTTTGATATCACGATAGTCGAGATTCGTTACGATGCTGGCCGATTCGTCCTTGGGCGTTACGGCATTCTCGAAGTTCAGACCATGGATTTTCATGGATCCTACAAGAAGGCTGTTTCCAATCTCCGCGACGCCCTCCGGCTGCACAAGTCGAGATTCTCGAAAGTATTGAGCGATAACCTGTCCTGGACAGGGGAAGGGGTCGAAGGTCCGAACATAGCGAACGTTTTCAAGAGAACGTTCTATCAAGTAATGCTGAAATTTGAGCTAGCTCGCAAAGGAGCTGCGGCCGGAACCGTTCTCGCAATTCCGCAATCGGTCTGGGATAGTTGGCAACCTTTCTTGGGTGCCCCTGCGCTGGACTCCCAAGGAGACGGCACCTTCGCGATTGCGGGTGGTGCTGCGACAAGAGGCTCCGCTCCAAACGCTTACATCTGTGTTTTCGACCTCGACGCCGAATCACCACAACCAATATCTGATGTGCGAATCAAGCAATTTATTCGGGTGTCGCCAGAACAGTTGTCCCACTACGCATTTTCTGTGGTTCCGCAAAACATGCTTGAGGCCGTCAAGGGCGATGGCTCCATATTGGCGATCATCAAGGCACGACTGCGGCCCCTGTGGCCGGGGATCGAGATTTCCCCGGAAGAGGAGAGCTCACGGACTTGAAGCCTCAAAATCTTCGCGAGCGGGCCTTGCGGCTGCTCGCGCGGCGTGAGCATAGCCGCGCGGAACTCGCGCGCAAGCTGCAGACGCATGTCCAGCCCGAAGACGATCTCGACGCGCTGTTAGGCGACCTCGCGCAGCGCAAGCTGCTGTCGGACGAACGCTACGCCGAGTCGCGGACACGCCAGCTGTCGCGGAAGTTCGGCGCGGCGCGCATCGCTCACGAGTTGCGCGCCAGCGGCATCGACAAGGAACTTGCGTCGGTCGCTTCGAAGGCCATCCGAGAGACGGAGATCGAGCGCGCGCGCGAGGTCTGGCGGCGGAAGTTCCGCGCGGCGCCGGCGACGCGCGAGGAGCGGGCGAAACAGATGCGTTTCCTTCAGTCGCGCGGTTTTTCTTTCGATGCCATCCGCGCGGCGATCGGAGGCGGCGAGGACGATTGAAGCGCGCGCTCGTGCAGCCCGCGGCGTTAGCTACTAACATTGCGCCCCATGTACGAGCATCGGAGCCAGCCGCTGGTTTCCAGGCACGTTTTTGCCCGGCGCATCGCGCGCAGCCTGGGCATCGGCGGCGCCATGATCGCCGTCTCCCTCGTTGCGGGTATGCTCGGCTACCGCTGGATCGAGGCCATGTCCTGGATCGACGCATTTGCGAACGCCGCGATGATCCTGTCCGGGATGGGGCCGCTCGCGCCGCTCAAGACCGATGCCGGGAAGCTGTTCGCGGGCGTGTATGCGATCTACAGCGGGCTCGCGGTGATCCTTGTGGCAGGGGTGATGTTCGCGCCGGTGGTGCACCGGTTTCTGCACAAGTTCCATCTCGATACCGAATCCCGAAAATAGGAAGAGCGAAATGGCGACCGACGGCTGGATCGACGAGATGCGCTCGGCATATCTCTACCGCGTGATTGCGGACGTCGAGGGCGGCTCGCCGCGCTCGACCCTGTTCCGCGAACTTGCAGGCGAGGCCGAGGGCCAGGCAAAGATCTGGGCAAGGAACGCCGGGCTTGCCTCGGTTCCCGCGTACGAGCCCGATTTGCGCACCCGGATTGTGGTTTTTCTGATCCGGTGGCACGGACCACGACCCCTGCGCGGCATTCTCGCCGCGATGAAGGTGCGCGGCCTCTCGGTGTACAGCCACGCCGTGCCGGGGCATCCGATGCCGGTGTCGCGCGAGGACATCGGCTCGCGCCACCGCGGCATGGGCGCGGGCGGCAACCTGCGCGCGGCGGTGTTCGGCATCAACGACGGCCTGATGTCGAATCTGTCGCTGATCCTCGGCGTCGCCGGAGCGTCCTCGAACAGCGAGTTCATTCTGCTCTCCGGGGTGGCCGGACTTCTCGCCGGAGCGTTCTCGATGGCGGCGGGGGAGTACGTGTCGGTGCGCTCGCAGCGGGAGATGTACGAGCACCAGATCGGGCTGGAGCGCGCCGAGCTCGTCGAATATCCGGAGGAGGAAGCCGAGGAACTGGCGTTGATCTACGCTGCGCGCGGAATGCAGAAGGACGCCGCGCATGAGCTGGCGACGCGCACCATCGCCGATCCGGAGCGGGCGCTCGACGCCCTCGCGCGCGAGGAACTGGGCCTCAATCCCGAGGAGCTGGGTTCCCCCTGGGGCGCGGCGCTGTCGTCGTTCTTCTCCTTTGCCGTGGGCGCCATCGTGCCGCTGCTGCCGTTTTTCTTTGCGAGCGGCGGCGCAGCGCTCGTCGCTTCCGTCGTGATCACGGGGATCGCGCTCTTCGGCGCCGGCGCGATCATCAGCCTGTTTACCGGACGCAGCGCCTGGCGCGACGGAATACGCATGCTCTGGATCGGCGCCGGCGTCGGCGCCGTCACTTACAGCATCGGCAGGCTCGTGGGCGTGAGCCTCTCCTGAAGGCGCGGATCGCATGGACACCGGACTGGCGATTCGCAGCCTGATCGACTTTTTGCGCTGCATGCCCCGGCCTGGGCGCTGAGGGAGAACCGCCGCGTCGTCGCGTGGCGGCCGGTGGTCGGCATGCTCTACTGAGCGAGCCCGATCAATTCAGGATTGCCCTGATTTTTCCCCAGTCGTTCGGATACAGGGCGAGCATCCCCGCCTTGTCGGCGTCGAGCACGGAATAATCGAGCGCCAGGAACTCGCGCACGATCTCATCGAAGCTCTCCTGGAGCAGGCGCGAGGCGGGGTCAAGCCCGCGCACGACCCCGAGGCCGGTCGGTGCGGTCGCAATCACGTTGAGGCTCAGGTCGGGGCGGTATTTCCTCAACAGGAGGATGAGCCGCCATATGTCGCCGCTCCAGAACAGGGTTTGGCAGGCTCTCTCCGCAGTGAGCCGGGTCAAAGGATAAGCGTCGTGAATCAATAGGGTCGATTGCGGGATGCAATGCTTCTCGATATTGATGAAGTCCCTGAGCGCAAACTCGAACCGGTGCATCCCGTCGATGAAGGCGAGGTCTATGGGCAGGCCGCCCAGCTCGGCGCGCACGTCGTGCGTAGCGAAATACTCGTCGCTCGTCACAGCGCAAATGCTGGTGCGGGGCCCGAGCGGCGTCGAAATCCTGGGGTGCGGGTCGACGCCGATTGCGCGCGTTTCCGGCCGCGCGAGCGCAAGCGATTGTCCCGTCTGTACACCGATCTCCAGATAGGTGCGCGGGCGCAGATGGGAATGGATCATAGCGAGCACTTCGAAATAGAAAGGACCGGGAAAATTCAGGCCCGCGAGGAACCCGTGCGCGGGCTCCAGGGCGGGAGCGAGCGCAAGCGCCGTCTCGCAGCGCTGGCGTGCGGTGTCGATTTCACCCAGCTTCCAGTGCGTCACCGCGGCGTCGAAATGATATTCGGCCCGGTGAGGATCGATCCGGCGGGCGATTTCGAAATGCTCGAGTGCCTCGCGGAGGCGCCCGGCCTGGAAATCGATCCCGCCCGAGTAGTGGTGCGCCTGAACGTGTTCGGGATCGGCCTGCAATGCGCGAGCAAAGTGCTGCGCGGCGGCGGCACGATTTCCCGCGTCGAGGGCTGCAACGCCCGCCTCGAATGCGGTCGCGCCCAGACCCGAGTCGTTTCCCGGCGCAAGCAGATCCTTCACTATCCGTCCGGACATCAGGCTCTCAACTATGAGGGCCTCAGCTTAGCTCAACTGACAAGGTCGTTGCACGAACGAAGGAATCGGGCGAAAATCAGCCGTTTCAACGAGTTGTCGCTGCAATTCATGAAGTCGGCAGAAATCCGGGCGAAATTCCTGAAGTTCTTCGAGGACCGCGGCCATGCGGTCGTCGCCTCGAGCCCGCTCGTCCCGGGGAACGACCCGACGCTGCTGTTCACCAACTCCGGCATGGTGCAGTTCAAGGACGTGTTCCTCGGCAGGGAAACGCGAGCGTACAAGCGCGCCACCACCTCGCAGCGCAGCCT
>JBGPTG010000140.1:0-8425 GCA_041490545.1 Gammaproteobacteria bacterium | reverse complement strand
TTGAACGCCGCGTCGGGCATGTTGATGAGCCCGGTCGGCCCCGCCACCGCGACACCGGCCGCCGCGGAGGCGGCCAAACCCAGGCAATACGTTATGAAGCGGGCGCATGGCCGCTCGACAGAAGGCAATCGAAACTTATTCCACGCGCCTGAGGATCCACCGTTTGCTGCGGCACGTGCTGCGTGACGAACCAAGGGAAACCGGCGCGGCGTTCCAGGTCAGTGTTGAGTTGCCGTGGCAGCCCGTCTGCTTCCGGCCGCACCCACCGCGGCGACTCCAGCGGCGATGCCGGCGAGAGTTCCGGCAACAGCTGGACTGGGGGCGAGGCTCGATCCTGAATATCCCGCGCTCGCCCCTCCCGCCCCCGGTGCCCCCGGCGCGCCAAGGGCCACGCTGCCGAGCGAGCGAAAGATCGCGGAGACCGTCGCAGGCAAGGCAGAGGATGCGACCGGCGCAGCGGGCGATGCGTTCGCCTGCACCGTGCCCAGGGCTCCCGCGCTGAATACCACCGTCCCCGCGGCGTTGTTCACGGCGATGGCTCCATGAGCCACGGACAGATAGACGGCGTTGGCCAGCACCACGGTGAAGTCGGTGCCGCGAACGCTGATGCTTGCCTGCGGCACGGACAGCAGCACCCGATCCCGATTTCTCTGCCCGATGAGACCGGTGACCGATCGCAACGCGCCCGAGACCAGGCGCAGTTCCATGCGGTCGTCGCGCGGCGTGTCGCGGTCGAAGCGATAGTCGGCGATGCGCAGCTCGGTGTTCTCGTGCAGGAGAATCGCGTGCCCGTCGTCGAATCTCAGCACGGCCGTGCTGGCAGCGCCGGTCCCGATCGTCGCTCCGGACAGGAAGCGCTCGCCTGCCACGGCTGGAACCGGCGCGGACGACCCCGCGGCGGCCTTTACATCGCCAGTGATGCTCTGGAAAACGCCGTTGGCCAGGGCTCCGGACGCGACGAGCAGCGCGCATGCTCCGAGAACCCGCGAAACGAGCCGGCGCATCATCTTGCTGACCTGTTGACCTGTTCCGCGCACCATCCCGCCCGTCACATAAAACAAAACCCTGCCAGGGAATGCCTGGCAGGGTTTGTCGGAAACTTCTATCGAGTCTGCTTAGTGCGTGACGGATGTCTTGGCGTTGGACGTCGCGGCAGCAATGCCGACGACCCCCGCTCCCACCGCAGCCACGACACCTGCTGTCGCACTTGCCGTTCCGCCTGCTCCACCCGCAGCGCCCGCGCCACCGGCCGCGCCGCCCGCCTGCGCCATCCCGGTACCCGCGATCATCGAGAAAAACACGACTCCAATAAGCTGCTTCATTGGACGCCCTCTATTGTGTCTTGGTCGATGACGAAAATTCGTTTTGTGCCAGCACCATAGCATATCGTTTGCACAGGCGCAAATTCTCTCCGCGGGACCGGATCCGCAGCCTGCATTACGCCAATCCGCCTCACCGCTTGCCCTCCTCACTTCCCGATTTCCCATCTGCCCTTCAACCACTTATGCGCACCGGACACATCCCCGGGTTAGTATCCGTGGCACCGTCACAGCCGATCCCGCCTCACGGTCGGAGCCCTGCCGCCAGTGTCCAGCGCAAGCCTGATCGTCGTTCTGCTTGCCGCCGTCATTTCGGCGTTGGCGGGCTATCTCATCGCGCGCTACGAAGCGCTGCACGGGCGCTGGAGCTACGACACCGAATCCGGCCCGCAGAAATTCCACGCCACGCCGACTCCGCGAATCGGCGGCTTGTGCGTGATGGCCGGCCTTCTCGCTTCCGGCGCCGCTTTGCTGGCTTTGGATCCAGGCGGTTCACGAAAACCGTTCGGCTATCTGCTGCTCGCCAGCCTGCCCGCGTTCCTCGGAGGCATCACCGAGGACGTGACCAAGGAAGTCAACGTGCCGATCCGCCTCGCGCTCACCATGCTGGCGGCGGCGGCAGGCGCGTGGCTGCTCGGCGCCGTCATTCCGCGCCTCGACCTCCCCGGATTCGATGCGCTGCTGCGCTGGATGCCGTTCGCTGTCGCCTTCACCGCCTTCGCCGTCGGCGGCGTCGCCAATTCGATCAACATCATCGACGGCTACAACGGCCTCGCCGCCGGCCACGCGGTCATCGTGCTCGCCGCCATGGCCCTGGTCTCCGCAATGGTGGGCGACGGGTTTCTCGTCGTGTCGGCACTCGCGATGATCGGGGCGCTGCTGGGCTTTCTCGCGTGGAACTACCCGAAGGGAAAAATCTTCCTCGGCGACGGCGGCGCCTACCTGCTCGGTTTCTGGCTGGGGGAACTCTCCGTCCTCATCGTCGTGCGCAATCCCCAGGTCTCCCCATGGTTCCCGATGCTGCTGCTCGTGTACCCGATATTCGAGACGGTTTTTTCGATGTTTCGCAGGAAGTTCATACACCGGCAATCAACGGGACAGCCGGATCGCAGGCACCTGCATCAGATGATCTACCTGCGGCTGACGCAAGGCCGCGGAGAGATTTCCGATCCGGCCACGCTGACACGAATGAACAGCCGGGTCGCACCCTTTGGGTGGCTGATGACCTTGTGCTGCGCCGTGCCCGCGTTGCTCTTCTGGCGCGAGACGCAGTGGCTGGTCGCGGCGGCCCTTGTTTTTTGCGGCGGCTACGTGGCCCTGTATCTCCGGCTCTCGACCCCCCGCACGTAGTTGCAAGCCGGACCACCACCACGAGCCAGACTGTGTACGCTTATACAGAAAGATACACACTATGCGAACCAACATTGTGATTGACGACAAGCTCATGAAAGACACGTTGAGGAAGACCGGATTGAAGACAAAGCGTGAAGCCGTGGAGCTGGGGCTGCGCACATTGCTGCGTCTGTGCAAGCAAGCAGAGATTCGGCGCTTTCGCGGGAAGCTGAACTGGCAAGGTGACCTTGGCGCGATGCGGCTCGACAGGTGATTTTGGTTGATTCCAGCGTGTCGATCGACTACTTCCACGGTACGCTGACGCCGCAGGCCCCTTATTGGCTCTTCAGGCAATCGAGTGGGTGATTTTGAGACATTTTAGAAATGCTGACAGCTGGCGCGGAGAATGGCGCTTGCCGTATTGTATAAAATTTAATACACTGCACTCGTAGATGGACAAGCCTATTGATTGGCGCGGGTCGTCGCTCGAGGACTTGCGGGAGTTTCCTGAAACGGCACGGAAACTGGCAGGCCAAGAACTGCGCAAGGTGCAACGAGGCGAACCTGCGGATGATTGGCGACCGTTTCCCGAAGTAGGACCCGGAGTTAATGAGATCCGCATCAACTGCGCCGACGGGTGGTTCAGGGTGATGTACGTCGCTAAGTTCGAGGAGACAATTTACGTGCTGCATGGCTTCCAGAAGAAGGGCCGAAAAACCGCCAAGAGCGACGTCAAGATTGCCAGGATCCGCTATCGGGCAGTTGCTCGTGAGAGAAAGGCATCAAAATGACGATTGATACGAAATCGCAGCACCGCACCAAGGCCGGCGGGAACGTGTTTCTTGATTTGGGATTTTCCCCGCAAGAGGCGAAACGGCTGCTTGCACAGGCCGATGCACAAATCGATGAATCGATTCGGCTGAAACGGCAACTAATGGACGAGATCGCCGGATGGATGAGTGAAGCACGCGTCACGCAAGCTGTGGCGGCGGAAGTACTTCACGTAACGCGTCCTCGAGTATCAGATATGGTAAATCACAAGGTCGACAAGTTCACGATCGATGCGCTGGTTAGCATGTTGGCGCGCATTGGCAAGCAAGTGCGCCTTGCTGTTCATTGATCCGGGGACGCGCGACTTCGGATCACCGAACACACCGCTCCGATGGGACGAGCGAGCTTCGGCGTGCTCAAGGTCGAGGTCAGTTCCGCCAGCAGCGCGGTTTTGCCGCGCGCACGGCGGCTACTTCCTCGGCGATTTCCTCCTCGGTGAGCGGCGGCACGTTCGCCTCGCGCAGCCGCGCCATCGCGTCGAGCAAGCGCTTGCCGGCCTCGCGCCGCACCGCGTCCTCGATCAGACGGCCAATGGCCTGCTCGGTGAGCAGTCCCGCCCGTTGCGCGTCCAGCGCCACCTGGTCGGGCAGATTCAGTTTCAGTTCCAAGGTCGTCATGTCGTGCTTCCTGGGGGGACAGTGGAATGAATTCTACGCGCTGCCATGAAATGGGTGTATCCCAGGGGCTCGGCGGGCGTGACCCCCTTGCCTTCGGCCAGCGTCTTCCACAACGCCGCAGCCTCGGGTTGTCAAGCCGCCGCGCGCTGTCCGACCCTGCCGCCGCCGTATCGAACGGGCCGACGCAGGGGCCGGAGGCCCTGTATAGACCGCCAGCATTTTTACCGTCATAATGCCGGCGATGTATGCACGGCGCCTTACACTGCCCGACCGCCCGTTCCTGCTGCTCGGCCCGCGCGGCACGGGCAAGACCACGTGGTTGCGCGCGCAGTTGCCGCGTGCCCATTGGTACAACCTGCTGCTCGATCGGGAGCTGCTGCGGTTGATGCGCGATCCGGGTTCGTTCCGGCGCGAGCTGGAAGCGATGCCGCGCGGATCGTGGGTCGTGGTGGACGAAGTGCAGAAGCTGCCTTCGCTCCTGAACGAAATCCACGACGCGCTCGCCTCCGGCCCGCGCCGCTGGCGGTTCGCGCTCACCGGATCCTCCGCGCGCAGATTGCGGCGCGGGGACGTGAACCTGCTGGCCGGGCGCGTGGTCACGCGGCGCATGCTGCCGCTTACCGCCGCGGAACTCGGCGGCGAGCCGGCGCCCGACGACCTGCTGCGCTTCGGCGGCCTGCCGCTGGTGCGCAGCGAGCGCGGCACTGAGGCGCGGATCGACCTTCTCGAGGCCTATGTCGAGACCTACCTCACGCAGGAAATCCGCGCCGAAGCGCTGGTCAGAAGCCTCGAATCGTTTACCCGCTTTCTGGAGGTTGCCGCGCTCGCCAACGCGCAAGTCACCAGCGTCGCCTCGATCGCGCGCGACTCCGCGGTAGCGCGGCCGACCGTGCAGGGATACTTCGAGGTGCTGGTCGATACCCTGATCGGCGCGTGGCTGCCGGCGTGGCGCCCACGGGCGAAGATCAAGGAAGCGAGGCACCCGAAGTTCTATCTCTTCGACACGGGTGTCGTGCGCGCGCTGTCCAGGCGGCTGCGCGAGCCGCTGGAAGCCGCCGAGCGCGGCATGCTGCTCGAGACGCTGGTGTTTCACGAGCTGCGCGCGCAGATCGCGTACTCGGGTTGCGGGGGCGAGCTTGCGTACTATCGGACCGCTTCCGGGTCGGAAGTCGATTTCATCTGGACCCGCGGCAAACACGCCGTCGGCATCGAGGTGAAGGCGAGCGAGCGCTGGCGGACGGAGCATGGCCGGCCGCTCGCGGATCTACGGCGCGCGGACGTCGTCAGCGGCTGTTACGGCGTCTATCTCGGCGATCGTCCGCTTCGGGATGGGCCGATACGGGTTCTTCCCTTGCACGCGTTCCTTCGCGAGCTTGGCCGGGGGCGCGTGCTCGTTGCCTCGCGGCACCGTCAATAGTCAACACTGCCCTCTGGCTACTTTTTGCCGTCAAGAGATGCGAATGGATTCCTGATCCGGAGCCCGTCAATCCGCCGTCCGTCCTGCAGATCCTCCGAATACAGGGTATCGCACCCAGCCAGCAGGGCAGCGGCGACAATCATCGAGTCGTAGAGGGATAAGCCGAAACGCTCCGCACGAGTTGCGCAAGCTCGGCGCAGCCTTCAATCAGTTCGTCAACCGAGGCGCCGGCTCGTTTCAGACCGGCAATGAATTTACGCTGCGCGATTACCCGTGCCAGTTCCGCGAGCAGGACGGGGCTGGTTGTCATGTCCGCGCCCCCGTCCGGCGGTGGACGCGGCCTGGCAACTGGACTAACATCAATCAAAACAAAGGCCGCCCGGCAATTCCTAACGAGGCGCAGGAACTTTCTACGATGAGGTCTCGCCAGATGCTCGGAAAACTTCAGCCCTTTGCAGCTCTTCTCGCCCTCGCGCTCGCATCGCCCGCTTTGGCGCAGGGAATGTTCGATCCAAGAACGCTGAGACCTCAGGAACAAGCCCAGCCCCCGCAGGAACAAGGCCCGGCTGCGCCTTCGCGCGGCAGCGCCGACGTTCTGCCCGCGACCCCGGGCACGCCCACGATCGCGAACCGTCTCCGCCCCGGGGCGCCGGCCGCTTCGATCTCGCCCGAGCAGAACCAGCAGCGCCAGCGCCCGGAGTCCGCGGAGCGCATCGAGTTCCAGGATTTCATACAGCAATCCACCGGCCGCGACCTTCCGGTCTTCGGCACGAACCTGTTCCGCCAGGCCCCGAGCACCTTCGCCCCGGTGGACAACATCCCGGTCACGGCCGATTACGTCGTCGGACCCGGCGACGAAATCCAGATCCGCGCGTGGGGGCAGATCGACGTCGATTTCAGCGCGACGGTGGACCGCAACGGCGCGATCAGCGTGCCGAAAGTCGGCGCGATCAACGTCGCCGGAATCAAGTACCAGGAGCTGACGGATTACCTCAAGACCGCATTCGGGCGCGTGTTCCGCAATTTCCAGCTGACGGCGAGCCTCGGCAAGCTGCGCTCGATGCAGATTTTCGTCGTCGGCCACGCGCGCAGCCCCGGCACCTACACGGTGAGCTCGCTCAGCACGCTCGTCACCGCGCTCTTCGCGGTGGGCGGGCCCTCGAGCGCGGGCTCGATGCGCAGCATCCAGTTGAAGCGCGCCAACCAGGTCGTGGCGGATCTCGACCTGTACGACTTCTTCGTCTCGGGCGACAAATCGAAGGACGCGCGCCTGCTCCCCGGGGACGTCATCTACATTCCGCCCGTCGGCTCGCTGGTCGCGATCAACGGCAGCGTGAACGCGCCGGCGATCTACGAGCTGAGGGAGCACGCCTCGATCTTCGACGTGCTGCGCTGGGCGGGCGGGCTTGCGACCACCGCGCAAGGGCAGAAAGTCACCCTGGAGCGCATCGAGGACCGCAAGGTGCGCAAGGTCGAGGAATTCCCGCTCGACTACGGCGGCCTCGCGCGGGGAGTGCGCGACGGCGACCTGCTCACCGTGTACTCGCTCGTGCCGCGCTTCGACAACACGGTCACGCTGCGCGGCAACGTCGCCCAGCCGGGGCGCTTCCCCTGGCGCGAAGGCATGCGCGTTCGCGACCTGATCCCCGACAAGGAAGCGCTGCTCTCGCGCGAATACCTGCTCAAGCGCAACCAGGTCGTCGGCGTGGACGAGAACGTCTCGCGGCTCTTGCGCCAGCAGGAAAGCACGGGCACGCAGCTCGGCATCGCCGATCTTGCCGAGCGCGTCGCGCGGGACGAAAGCAACCCGACGCTCGGCGAGACCGTGAGGCGGCGCCAGATCGAGGAGCAGGCGGAAAAGCTCGCTCCGCGAATCCGGCCCGGCGCGCAGGAAGCCGTTCCCGCGCAGACGCCCGAGCGCCAGCCCGAATCCGACCCGGCGCGGCTGGTGAACCAGATCAGGCCCCCGCTCAACGAGGTCAACTGGGATTACGCCGTCATCGAGCGCATCAAGCCCGAGGACCTCGGCACGACGCTCCTCCCGTTCAACCTCGGCAAGGCGGTCCTCGAAGACGATCCGCAGCAGAATCTGCCGCTGCAACCGGGCGACGTGGTCACGGTGTTCTCGAAGGGCGACATCCAGGTCCCGGCCTCGAGGCAGACGAAATTCATCAGGCTCGAGGGCGAGTTCGCCGCTTCGGGCGTGTACGAGGCGAAGCCGGGCGAAACGCTGCGGCAGCTCATCGCGCGGGTGGGCGGATTCGCGCCGAACGCCTACCTCTTCGGCGCCCAGTTCACCCGCGAAACCGCGCGCGCGCAGCAGCAGCAGAAACTCAACGAGGCCCTCGACCGGCTCGAGCGCGACATCCAGGTGCGCGGCATCAACCGCGCCCAAAACGTGGTTTCCACCGAGGACGCCCAGTCGCTCGCGCAACAGGCGGCGGCCCAGCAGACGCTGCTCGCCCGCCTGCGGCAGTTGAAGGCGACCGGCCGCATCGTCCTGCAGCTTCCCGAGGAGGCCGCGCTCAAGGACCTCCCCGACCTGCCGCTGGAGGACGCCGACCGCTTCTTCGTCCCGTCCACGCCCTCGATGGTGAGCGTGTTCGGCGCGGTGTATAACCAGTCCTCGTTCGTATACCGGCCCGAGAAGCACGTCGGGGATTACCTGACCCTCGCCGGCGGAGCGACGCGCGATGCCGACACCGGCAGCACCTACCTGCTGCGCGCCGACGGCTCGGTGGTCAGCCGCCGGAACACCGGCTTCATTTTTTCCAGCTTCAACGGAGCGCGCGTCATGCCGGGCGACGCGATCGTGGTTCCGGAGGAACTGGATAAAACGACCTGGACCAGAAATCTGAAAGACTGGACACAGATCATCTACCAACTCGGCCTCGGTGCCGCCGCAATTC
>JBGPTG010000139.1:0-8475 GCA_041490545.1 Gammaproteobacteria bacterium | reverse complement strand
TCTGCACGGCTTCGACCGATTGCACAGTGCCGGGAACGACGAGCGGATGGCTGACACCGGTCGTGCTGTTGTCGGGGATGACGGGAAGGCTGAGCGGGCCGCTCTGGGTGAGGCTGTTGGTAAACGTGCCCAGCGGACCCAACGGAGCGGGCACGAAGGTCTTCGCCATGTTCACGGCGGCAGACGCATCCACCATCCCGAATCCGTACCAGTTGTGAAACTTGATTGACGCGGCGTTGGTCGTCCACGCCGGTTCGGCGATGTAGGCGCCATTGGAGAGCGTCACGCTGACAGCGGCGCGCGTCGCATCGATTTGTCTCGCCGTCGTTGCAAGGATGTGCTTGACATCGCGCCAGGTGAGCAACGGGTTCGCTTCGAGCATCAGCGCGATCGCGCCCACGGTCACCGGCGTCGCCGACGAAGTGCCGTTCATGGTGTTGGTGTAGTTACAGTTGGTGTTTCCGCTGCCGCCGTTGTCGAACGTGCTGGCCCCTAAGCCGGTCGCGGAGAATCCCGCCGAGCACCCTGACTGGTCGGTGGTGATCATCGCCGGTACGTAGGCTTCTGCCACAAAGCCCGGTGCAACCGAGAAGTTGAAGCCCCCACCACCGCCAGGCGCGCTCACCCAGATCGCCGACCCCGCGGTGGAATAGCTCGCCTTGACGCCGGAGGCGACGATCGCCCCGACGACGATCTGGTAGGGAACCGCGTTCTCCGGGTCGTAGTTCGCTTTCTCGCAGGACAGGCCTGCGGCGATCGGGCCCGAGGGCCGCGCGCAGTTCGCGTTGCTCACTTCGCGCGTGTCGCCGAACCCGTTTCCCGCCGCCTTGACGTAAAGTGCGCCCTTGCCGCCACGCAGCGTCGCGACGCCGGAGGCGAACTGCGACTCGACCGAGGGATCGATCGGAACGTCGGCAGTTGTGCTGATGCCGTAGCTCTGGTTGAAAATTGCAACATCGTTGCTCCTGGGACTGGCACTTGATCCACCCAGCGCGCTCACCTGTTCACTGAGCAACTGGTTACCCGAAAGAAAATTGAATCCCTTGAGGCTTGCACCAGGGGCAACGCCTATTCCACCAACCGTGTTACGCACCGCCGCGATGAGCCCCGCGACGCTGGTGCCATGATCGCCGTCGGTGGCGGTGCTGGTCGGATTGGTCGTGTTGTTTATAAAGTTCCAGGAACCGCCGGCTATGACATTCGCCGCCAAGTCCTCGTGCGCGATTTCCAGGCCGGTATCGACCACCGCCACGGTCACGGTATTCCCCGAATAACCGAAAGCGCTGTATACAGGATCGACGTTGATGTCGAAGCCTGCAACACCCGCAAAATCCGAAAAGGCTTGTTGTCCGGTGTTTTTCAGATGCCACTGCTGAGTGGCCAACGGATCCGCGACTCCCGCAATCGAGAAACCGATGACGCAAGTGACTGTCGCGTTCACATTCACCGTGCCCGCCGTGCCCGTTCCGTTGGTGACGGTGCACGTCTGGCTTACCGGGTTTCTCAGGACCGTGACGTTGTAGCCCGTTCCGGCCAGCACCGCTCCAGGAAAAGTGAACGCGCCGTTCGCGCTGATGGTGAGGTCGTTGCCGCCGTTGTTCCGCAGCACGACCGTGCCCGCAACTCCCGCCACCGTTCCGCCGATGGTGGATGCCAGCGTGGGCAGTCCGGTAGGGCCCCAGCTGGTTCCTCCGCCGCCTTTGCACCCGGAGAGCCCGAGGGCGAGCGCTGCTGCGACGACGCCGAATCGCACGTTCACGATCTCTCCAGACCGCTGCGGTCCAAACCCATCCGGGACGTTACCCGATCGGCACCGACCATGTGAAGGGCTGGGGGACGCCGGTCCCTCTCGCCCCCAGGGTCTGCATCAGCAGTTCCAGATCCTTGCGCTCGGCGGCGGCCTCGGCGACTCCGCGCAACTGCACCAGTCGCGGCTGCGCCGCGCGCCATTCTCCCTGGCCGTTGAGACGCAGGTCTCCGCGCAGGGTCGCGAGCGTGAGCGCCGCGCGATCGCCGTTTCCGGTGATCTGCAGGCGATAGTCGCCCAGGCGCTGCGCCTGCATCCCGCCCAATCCTGCGTCGGTCCATTCCACGGTGGCGGCTCCGCGCAGCGACGCCGCGCCCACCTCCAGAGAATCTGCGAGCAGCCGCAGCCGCCCTTCGGGCTTGGCGAACGCCGCGGCCGCCATCACCGGCTCGAGGGCTGCGGCGGGTGCGCTCAGCTCGACGTTGCGGAAGCTCGCACCCGCCAGACCGAAGCTCGCCAGCGCGCGCAGTTGCGTATCGCGCCCGCTCCCCGAGATCCTGAGATCCACGCGTCCCAGGAAGAGGGCGAGCGGATTGCAGCTCCATTCGATATCGGCGACGCTGCGCCATGCGCCGCCCGAGCGCAGCGCCAGCACCCCGCTCCCCTTCCAGGCCGTACCCCGCGGGTCGCCGAGCACGACGCTGCCGCGGCTCGCCCGCTCGAGCGCGCTCCCGACCAACGCCGCGGGCAGGTTCGCGGCGAGAAACACGACATACGCCGCGACACCAAGCAGCGCGAGCCGCACGCCGGGCCGCCGCAGCCAGCGCATCACGGTCCCTGCACCCGCAGCACGAGCCGCGCATTGACGAGGCCCGGGCTCGATTGCCTCTCGAAGCTGGCAGTTTCGGCGCGCACGCCCTGCTGCTGCAATTCGACGAGCCACGCGATCGCCGCGGCGAACGGCGCCGCCTCGATCTGGATGCGCACCGCGCGCGCGCCCTCGGGATCGATGCGCTTCACCCGCTCGCGCAGCCCGTGACGCGCGGCGGCCTGCTCGGCGGCGGCAAGCGCGTCGGCGGTTTGCGCGATGCGCGGCCCGCGTCGCAGTTTCTCCACAAGCACGGCCTGCTCCCGCACTTGCGAAAGCTGGGACTGCACGGCCGCGTGCCGCACGCGCGCCGCGGCCACGCCGCCCTCCACCGGATTCCAGACGACAAAATAGCAGAGCACGATGCCGACAAATCCGCCGACAACGGCGAGCGCGCGGCGCTCGCGGGACCCGAGCGCGTTCCAGCGCGCTCGCCAGGACTCGATCAACGCCAGATGCAACTTCATCGGGTGCCTTTCGCCGCGGCGGCCGCGCGCACGCGCATTTGCGGCTCGCCACCGACGCGCTGCAGCTCGACTTCCAGCCCGCGGGCACGCAGCGCCCGTACGATAGCTTCAACATCGGCATCGGCGGCGGTGATGCGCAGCGTCACGGCGCTCTCCGTGTATTCGAAGCCCTGCAGCCGCGCGCGCGATTCGCGGTCTATCGCCGGCAGCGCGCGCGCGAGCAACGCCAGCAGGTCGCCGGATGCCGGTGCGCCGGTTCCCGCGCTCAGAGTTTCCAGTCCGCGCCGCATCTGCTCGGCCGCATCGAGCACCACCCTGGTGTCGGGAAAGCTCTTCATCAGGAGGGCGCGCATCTCCTCCTCCCCGGCGCGCGCCGCACGCGCGAGCCGCAGCCACTCGATCGCGTCGACGACCAGGGTTCCGGCGAGCCACGCGGCGAGCAGCGCCCCCGCCGGCAGGTACGCGCGCCACAAACCTGCGGAACGCCCGCGCGGCGCGTACGCCTGCTGCAGCAGGTTGAGGGTCGAGGCGTGCGCGCCACCCTGCGTCGCCGGCAGCGCCTGGACCGGCAGTCCGAGCGCTTCGCTCCACGCCGCCAGGTCCAGGTCCGCGGGAGCCTCGGCAACCAGGATGCTCTCGGGCGCGCGATTTTCGCTGCGCGCCTCGGCGAGCGCCGCATGCAACCATGCCGGAGGCAGGGACTCGCGCGGCCCGCCGAATCCCGAGTGCAATCCGCAGCGCAGCGCCATCTCGTCCTCGCCAAAGGCGAGCGTCCATGCGCCCGCGGCGAGCGGCAGCGACAGCGACACCGGGGCGAGCCGGGTCGGGGCGAGACCCGCGGCCTGCAACGCCGCGAGCCAGCCCCGCATGCGCTCGCGCGTGGTGACCGCCACCGCCAGCCCGCCGTCGGCCTCGTGCGTGAACGCAAAATGCAGCTGTTCGGGCGGCTCGATAAGATGGTCTTCGAGCGTGAACGGCAACGCCTGCGCGATCTTCGCCGCCGACCGCGTCGGTAATTGCGCGCGCAGCAAGAGCGACTCCGCCGCCGGCGTCCACACCACGACGTCGTCGGCCATCGCGTGCCCGTCGAGGCCCTCGAGTCCCCTACCCTCGCGCACGCGCTCGCCCGGCGCGCTGCGGCGCCAGCGCGGCTGCGCCCCCTCCTTCGCATCAAGCGCCGGCCAGCCGCGCGGCAGCCAGATTTCCAGGCGCGCCGCGCCCGCGCGGCGCCAAGCCGAAGCGGCGAGGAGCGAACTGCGGAGGGTAGGCAGCCTCATGAGACCTTCTGCAGCGGCTGCATGTGGTGCCATTCGACGTCGGTGCTCTTGCCCCCGGCGGCGCGGTGCACCAGCGCCTCCGTGCGGCGCTCGTGGCGCCCGATCTGCGTTTCGATACTCACCAGAAAGAAGTCGCTCTTCACGCCGGCCCCGATCGTCGGCGCCTGCACGCCGGGCGGCAGCAACTTTGCCAGCGCGCCGGCGTTCTGCAGGGGATTCTCCACCCGCGTGTCGGCGATGCGCTGCGCCGACGCGAGGTCCACGCCAAGGAGCGCGCTCAGCAGCAGCGGCGAGGCGGTGTTGAGGTTGATGTCGGAGTCCGCCGGCAGGACGGTCACGTAGGGCGCGAGCGCCGCCACGGTCTTTGCGTCGAAGCCGCGCACCAGCCGCAGTTCCTCGACGCTCGCCAGGCGCTGGTTGCTCGTCCGGTACGGGGGACTGGCGTTGAGGTAGTCGATATCCTCGGCGCCGCCGGGCCGCGCGGCGTCGTCGGCGTCGATCCAGTCGACCAGCGCGTCGGCGAGGCCGGGATTGAGGAGCAGGCCGGTGAGCAGGCGCTGGAAGATGGCGATGTCCGGCGCGCTGCTGGTGTTGTTGCGCAGAAGATTGTTCAGGTTGAAGCGCCCCTGCGCGTCCTCGATGGCGACGCGGATGAAGCCGCCTTCGACGGGCAGGGGCGGCAGCCCCTGCGCCCAGCGCTCGCCAAGATGATCGATCGAGCCCTGCGCGGCGTCCTCGATCAGCGCGGTGCTGACCCAGTGAAGCGCGCCGCGGCGCAGCCAGTCGGTGGCGCCGCGGTCGGCGGCGTTCTCCATCTGCCGCATCCACACCTGGTGCGCGAACACCACTTGCGCGGCGATCGCCGCGGCGATGGCGACGATCATCATCGCCGTGATCAGCGCGACGCCGCGTTGTGCCCGGGCCGCGCGCATCAGCGGTTCACCAGGAACACGCGCCGGAAGCTGCCGACGTTCTTTACCGCCAGCGTCACTTCCACGGCGCCCGGCAACTGGTCGGGCTGCGCGCCCGCGGGCGGCCAGTTCTGCCCGGAGCCGCCCTGGCCCTGAAACTGCAGCTCGAAACTTTCCACGTCGGCGAGCAGCTCGGACTCGAGCGGCAGGGTGGTCGGCGCGCGATCGAGCACCGGCCAGGTAATGCGCATCAGGCGGCCGTCGCGCAGGCGCCAGGCGACCCGCCTCAGGTCGGAATGCACGCCGTCGCCGTAATGCAGTTCGCCGCCGCGCGTCAGCTCGAGGCTGGGTTCGCCGAGCGCGCGCGAATCGTAGGGGCGGCCGATCAGCGCCGGCAGCGAAAACCCGGCGACGTCGCGCACCTTGCGCGCTCGCGCGTTCGCCAGATCGTCGGAGAGCCGCAGGAACGTGCTCGACAGGTCTTCCCAGATGCGCTGCTCTGCGGCGAGGCGCGCGCGACTGTCGACCAGTCGCCACAGCCCGCCGTAGGCCATCACAGCGAACAGGCTGAACACCACCAGCGCCACCAGCAGCTCGATGAGCGTGACGCCGGCGGAGCGAGCGCGTTCTTGTCCAGACTGCGTCATGGCCGCGTGGTTCCCGGCAGGTTCGTTCCCGGCGGTGTTCCTCCCGGCTGGGCTGTCCCCGCCGGCAACTCGAGAAAACCCGAGAGCCTCACCAGCGGAGAATTCGTCCCCGGCAGCAACACGCTCACCTCGACGCGGCGCATGCTCGCCACCGGTGTGGGCGTGGTCGCCTGGCTCCAGTGGAAAGATCGCCCGCCCATGTCGGCGTCACCCTCTTTCACATCGAGTTCCGGCCAGGCGCGCTGCAGTTCAAGATTCGTCAACTGGTCTTCGGCGACCCAGCGCGCGAGCGCGCGGTCGCGCAGCGCCGCCGTCGTGTCGGTCGCCGCGCCGAGCGAACGCGCCGTCGCCGTCAGCGCGATCGCCAGGACGAAGAGCGCGACGAGGATCTCGAGCAGCGTGAATCCGCCCGCCGCGGCGCGTTCGGAGCGAATCACGATCCCGCCTTGGCGACGATCGCCCCGCCGGGTGCGCCGACCACGCTCCAGCGGGCGCCGCCCGAGCCAAGCACCAGGCGGAACGCCGGCAACTCACCGCTCGGCAGGAACACCAGACCCTCGCGGGCAGCATCGCCCGCACCCTGTCCTTCGACCTGCAGCTTCTCGATGACCATGCCCGCGGGCAGCAGCCGGTCGCGCAGCAGGCCGTCGTCGCTCACGGCCTTGAGATGCCCGTCGCGCTCGAGTCTCAGGAACCAGTACGAGTCGCGCTCGCTGCCGAAGGCGAACACGCGCCCCTGCAGGATCGCTTCCTCGCGCGCCGCCTTGAGGAGGCGCGCGAGCTGTTCGCTTTCCTCGCGCACCTGGTCCTCGGGGCCGCGCGCCAGCCGCACACCGAGCAGGCCGACGACGATGCCGATGATCGTCACCACCACCAGCACTTCGATGAGCGTGAACCCGGGCTGGGCGCCGCGGGGCGCCGGTCTTGCGCAACTCACTGCCATGAGCCGATGTCGGCGTTGAGCCCTTCGCCGCCGGGCACGCGGTCGGCGCCGAAGGAAAACACGTCGACCTCGCCGCGAATGCCGGGATTGAGGTACTGGTAGTCGCTGTCCCAGGGGTCCTTGGACAGGCGATCGAGGTAGCCGCCCGCCTTCCAGTTGCGCGGGACGTCGCCGCGCTCGGGCTTCTTCACCAATGCCGCGAGGCCCTGATCGTTGCTCGGGTACGTGCCGTTGTCCAGGCGGTAGAACTTGAGCGCGTTCACGATCGCGGCGATGTCGGCGCGCGCCGCCACCGCGCGTGCCTGGTCGGGCCGGTCCATGACGCGCGGCACGATCAGCGCGGCGAGGATGCCGAGGATGACGATCACCACCAGCAATTCGATCAGCGTAAAGCCGCGCGCGCGGCGCAAAGTATCGGAAAGTCTCGGCATGTAAACCTCAAAGTATCGCACGGCCCCTATTGTGCGCGATTGCCGCCGCCGCGAAAACCCTAGTGCCGGCATTAACGCACCAGCTGGTTCATCTCGAAAATCGGCAGCAGGATCGCCACCACCACGAACAGCACGACCGCACCCATCGCGAGGATGAGGAGTGGCTCGAGCAGCGCGGTGAGGCCGCGCACCCAGGTCTCGAGTTCCCGCGACTGCGCCTCGGCGGCACGTGCGAGCATCGCGTCCAGCCGCCCGGTGGCCTCGCCGCTCGCGATGAGGTGGATGACGAGCGGCGGGAAGAGCTTCGCCGCGCCCAGCGCCGGCGCGAGCGCCCCGCCCTCGCGCACGCGGCGCACCGCCTCCTCGACCGCGGCGCGCATCGGCAGGTTGGTGAGCACCGCGGCCGCCGACTGCAGTGAGGGCAGGAGCGGCACGCCGCTCGCCGTGAGGATGCCCAGCGTGTCGGCGAAGCGTGCCGCGTTGACGCCGCGAATGAGGCGTCCTGCGATCGGCAGGCGCAGCAGCCAGGCGTGCCAGCGGTGACGCAACACCGGGTTGCGCAGGGCGAGCCGGGCCGCGACGAAGCTGCAGGCGAGCACCGCGAGCCAGAACACACCGCTCGCGCGCGCGAAATCGCTGATGCCGATCAATATCCGCGTCGCCAGCGGCAGCGTCTGACCGAGGTTGGCGAACACGCGCGTCACCTGCGGCACGACGTAGACAAGGAGCAATCCAACGACGAGGCAGGCAATGATCGTGACCAGCGCCGGGTAGATGAAGGCGAGCACGAGCTTGTCGCGCAGGCTCTCGCGGTTCTCGGTGAAATCGGCGAGGCGCTCGAGCACGTCGGTCAGCTTTCCGGACTGCTCGCCCGCCTCGATCATGGCGCGGTAGATCTGCGGAAAGGCGGCGGGAAACGCCGCGAGGCCGTTCGAGACCGACTGGCCTTCGAGGATTTTGCCGCGCACCGCGGCGAGGAGACTCCGGGCGCGCGCCGAGTCGCTCTGCTCGATGAGCACGTTGAAGCACTCCTCGATGGTAAGGCCGGCGCGGACCAGGGTGGCGAACTGGCGCGTCACCAGCGACAGTTCGCGCCGCGACAGCCTCGGCCGCGCGAAGCGCTCGCCCAGGCCGCGCTGCGTGCCAGGGGCGCGGATTCCCTCGACCGCGAGCGGCGCAAGGCC
>JBGPTG010000138.1:0-8496 GCA_041490545.1 Gammaproteobacteria bacterium | reverse complement strand
GCCTGGAGATCCTTCATGACCCGGCTGACCATTTCCCGCGAAGCTCCGATCATCTTGGCAATGTCCTGCTTGGCGAGCTTCTTCGTCACCACCTTTTGCCCATCGACCGTTTCCGCCACCTCGAGCAGAAGCCTGGCCACTCTGCCGTAGACGTCCATGAGGGCCAGGCTGCCGATCTTCTGGTCGGCCTCCCGCAACCGCTTCACCAGCCCGCGCATGACCGTCACGGCCATTTCGAAATTGTCCTCGAGGCATTTCTTGAAATCGCGCTTGGAGAGCATCAGCACTTCGCAGGCTTCGATCGCGACGACGCTGGCAGAGCGCGGATGATCGTCGATCAGCCCCATCTCGCCGAAGTACTCGTTGGGTCCCAGGATCGCGAGGATCACCTCGCGCCCCTCGTCGTCGCTGATCATCACCTTGAGCCGCCCCGATATGATGACGTACAGCGATTCGGTGATGTCGCCCGTGGCAATGATGACCGAGCTGCGCGTGAAGCTCTTGCGGCTCACTTCCTTGACCAGCAGGGCAATCTGGCTCTCCGGCAACACCGCAAACAGCGGAACGTTGCGCAGGAGCAGCATCGACACGCTAGCTGGAGGCGCCATTCGAATTCCTTCCGGAATCAGCTTTCACGCCGGTATCTTAGCAGACCTGCGGCCGGGGACCCGGACGTGCTCAAGGCAAGCGCCCGTCCGGCCGGCTTCGCGGGACGCTATAATTCCGTTCCGCATCCGCCGCCGACACTGCCGCTCGCGGCAAAGCACTCATGTCGAAGCATTCCAGGCATTCCCGTTTGCTCATCCTCGGCTCCGGCCCTGCCGGCTACACCGCTGCGGTGTACGCGGCGCGCGCCAACCTCAAGCCCGTCGTCATCACCGGCCTGGCGCCAGGCGGGCAGTTGACGACGACGACCGACGTGGACAACTGGCCGGCCGATGTCGCCGGCGTGCAGGGTCCGGAACTGATGGAGCGCTTTCAGAAGCACGCCGAACGTTTCGAAACCGAAATCATCTTCGACCATATCCATCAGGCGCACCTGGGGCAGCGGCCGCTCCGCCTCGAAGGCGACGCCGGCGACTACAGCTGCGATGCGCTGATCATCGCCACCGGGGCGTCTGCCCGCTACCTGGGCCTGGATTCGGAAGCCAAGTTCATGGGCAAAGGCGTGTCCGCCTGCGCCACCTGCGACGGATTCTTCTACAAGGGCCAGGACGTCGCAGTCGTGGGGGGCGGAAACACTGCCGTTGAGGAGGCCTTGTACCTGTCGAATATCGCCCGCAAGGTCACGGTCGTGCACCGGCGCGACAAATTCCGGGCGGAAAAAATCCTGCAGAAGAAGCTCCTGGAGAAACCCAACGTCACGGTCCGCTGGAATCGCGTCCTCGAGGAGGTCGTCGGCGACGCCAGGGGCGTCAGCGGGATTCGACTCCGCGACGCCCATGGGTCCGCGGTCGAATCGCTCGAGGTGCAGGGGTTGTTCATCGCGGTCGGCCACACGCCGAACACCGCCATCTTCGAGGGACAGATCGAGATGAAGGGCGGCTACATCATCACCCGCGGCGGCAGCGACGGAAACGCCAGCGCCACCAGCGTTCCAGGGGTTTTCGCCGCCGGCGATGTCCAGGATCACGTCTATCGCCAGGCGGTCACCAGCGCCGGGAGCGGCTGCATAGCGGCGCTGGACGCTGAGAAGTACCTGGAAGGGACCGCCAGCCCCTGAACGGGAGACGGCTGCACTCGAACCGGGAAGAGAGGCGCCCTGGTGACCCAACGGAAGAAAGGCAGCGTGCCGGACGAAGATCTGGCATTGTTCCGCGACGCCGTGCGCGGCGCCACACCTCTGAAGCGCGCGCCCCGCGCTCTCCACAAAGCGCCGCTACCACCCCCGCTCCCGGTGCAAACCCGGCTCGACGGGCATGTCACGCCGGCAGAGAGCGCCTTTGGCCTTGCGCGGGATGCGGCAATCGAATCAGGCGAGGAAGCGGAATTCCTCCGCGACGGCATCGGCCGGGACGTCCTGCGCAAGTTGAGGCGCAGCCACTGGGGAGTCCAGGACTACGTGGATCTTCACGGCCTCAACCGCGTGGAGGCGCATGCGGCATTGGCTGAATTCGTCGACCGATGCGCCAGGCGCGGCTTTCGCTGTGTGCGCATCGTGCATGGCAAAGGACACGGTTCGCCGCGACGTGAACCGGTCCTCAAGGCGATGGTGCGGGGCTGGCTGGCCTTGCGCGACGATGTGCGCGCCTTTTGCGAGGCCCCTGCAAACCAGGGAGGGAGCGGCGCGCTGCTCGTGCTGCTCAAGGCTGCCTAGACCGCCGCCTCATCGGTTTCGCCGGTGCGGATGCGCACTACCTGCTCGACTCCGGTCACAAAAATCTTGCCGTCTCCGATCTTGCCGGTGCGCGCGGACTTGATGATGGCTTCGATGGCCGATTCGAGCATCTTCTCGGTAACCACGACCTCGATCTTCACCTTCGGCAGAAAATCGACGACGTACTCCGCGCCGCGGTAGAGTTCGGTATGCCCCTTCTGCCGGCCGAAGCCCTTGACTTCGGTGACTGTGAGGCCGGTGACGCCGACTTCGGCAAGGGCTTCGCGCACCTCGTCGAGCTTGAAAGGCTTCACGATCGCTTCGATCTTCTTCATGGCTTCTCCCCTGCGCTGTTCGTGCCGAGTATAACAAATGCCCGCCCCCTCACGCCTTTCACCGCCACTACGGCCTCATCCCAGCCGTTCCCGGTAGCGCGAGGTAATGGGATAGCGCCAGTCTTTTCCGAAACCACGATGCGAGATGCGGATTCCGATGGGGGCCTGCCGGCGCTTGTATTCGCTGCGATGGATCATGTCGACGACGCGTTCCACGTCTTCGGCGCGAAAGCCCCGCGCCACGATTTCAGCGGACCCGATGTCGTTTTCCATGTACGCCGAAATGATCGGATCCAGGACTTCGTACGCCGGCAGACTGTCCTGGTCGGTCTGATTGGGACGTAGCTCGGCGGTCGGCGGGCGGGTCAGGATGCGCTCCGGAATCACGGCCTTGATGCTGTTGCGTTGCCGGCAAAGGCGATAGACCAGCGTCTTCAGGATATCCTTGATGACGGCAAATCCGCCCGCCATGTCTCCGTAAAGCGTGGCGTACCCCACCGCCATTTCGGATTTGTTTCCCGTGGTGAGCACGATTGCCCCGGACTTGTTGGACAACGCCATCATGAGCGTGCCGCGGATGCGTGCCTGAAGATTCTCCTCGGTCGCATCCGCGGCCAGGCCCGAGAACTCTGACGCGAGCGATCCGAGAAACGCCTCGAACACCGGACCGATGGGGATCTCGTCGTAGCGCACACCGAGATTCCCCGCGAGCTCGCGCGCGTCGACCAGGCTCATGTCCGAGGTATATTTGGACGGCATCATGACGGCGCGCACCCGGGAGGGTCCCAGGGCGTCGCAGGCAATGCACAGGGTCAGGGCCGAATCCACCCCTCCCGAGAGGCCGATGAGCACCCCGGGAAACCCGTTCTTGCCGATGTAGTCGTGAACCCCCAGGCACAGGGCCTTGTAGACCTCCGCCTCGAGTTCCTGCTCCTCCACGACTTCACCCGGCTGTGGCTCGCCGTCGGTAAGGACCAGGATTCCCAGCGCTTCCTCGAACAGCGGCAGCTGGCAACAGAGGTTGCCGCGTCGATCGAGCGCAAACGAGGCGCCGTCGAACACCAGTTCGTCCTGCCCCCCCACCATGTTCGCGTACACCAGCGACATACCCGTTTCCGCGACCCGTTCGCGCATCACTTCATAGCGGGATTGCTGCTTTCGCATGTGATAGGGCGAGGCGTTGAGCACCAGCAGGATTTGCGCACCGGCGTCTCGCGCCGCCCGGGGTGCGTTCGTCTCCCAGGCATCCGCGCAGATATTGATCCCCATGCTGACGTCCGTGCCCCGGGGCCGCACCGTCAGCGGACCCTGCGTTCCCCACGTGTCCTCGCATATGTTGACCCCAAAGCTCACGCCACCCGCCCGGAACACGCAAGCTTGCGCGCCCGCGGAGAAGTAGCGCGCCTCGTCGAATACCGTGTAGTTGGGAAGCACGTGCTTGCAATAGGTGGCGACGACGCGGCCGTCCTGAAGGACCGAGGCGGCGTTGTAGCGCTTGCCATTCGAGCGGTGCGGATGGCCGACGACGAGGGCGATGTCGCTCACCCCGGCCGCCAGACGCGACAGCGCTTCGTCGCAGTCGTCGTAAAACCCGTCGCGGAGCAACAGGTCCTCGGGGGGGTAACCGCACAGTGAAAATTCCGGCGTAAGCACCAGCGACGCACCCGCCGCCTGCGCCCGAGCGCAATACTCGAGGATCTTGGCGGTGTTGCCTGCGAGGTCACCGACCGTGCAATTGATCTGCGCAATTGCAATCTTGACCTTGCTAGCCATCCCGCGAGTTTACCATCGTCGCTGCCCCTGCCGGGTCGCCCCGCGGCCCGCGCTCGTATAATTGGCCGACACGAGCATCCCGCGGGGCCCGCCGCTGCAGGAAGATACGCCTTCGATCCGGATCGTCGATACGCTTGAAGCCATCGAGCCTCGGGCGTGGAATGCGCTCGCCGCAGGCCATCCCTTCCTGCGTCACGAGTTCCTGCATGCGCTTCACGACACCGGCTGCGCCTGCGAACGCACCGGCTGGGCACCCCGTTACCTCACGCTTTGGCGGGAGAACGCGCTCGTAGGTGCCATGCCGCTCTACCTCAAGTCGCATTCCTACGGCGAGTACGTATTCGACTGGGCCTGGGCAGAGGCGTATCACCGTCACGGACTGACCTACTACCCCAAGTTGCTCGGAGCGGTCCCGTTCTCCCCCGTCGCCGGACCGCGTCTCCTCGCCCAGGACAGCACAACCCGCGCTCTGCTCGCTCACGGCGCGCTGGAGCTGGCGCGCGAAGCGTCATCTTTGCATGTGCTGTTCCCGACGGAGACCGAGGCGCGCGAGCTGGAGGCGGCGGGAATGCTGCTGCGACGCTCGGTGCAGTTCCACTGGGAGAATCGCGGGTACGCGAGCTTCGAGGAATTCCTCGCGGATCTCGCCTCGGCCAAGCGCAAGAAGATCCGCCAGGAGCGCCGCCGGGTACAGGAAGCCGGCGTCCGGATCAGACGGCTGACCGGTGCGGATGTCACCGAGGCGCACTGGCGCTTCTTCACGCGCTGCTACAACAGCACCTACCGCGCCCACCACTCCAGTCCGTACCTGAACCTCGCCCTGTTCCTTCGCCTCGGCGAAACCATGCCCGAGCATATCCTCATGGTCATTGCCGAAATGGAAGGCAAGCCCGTTGCCAGTTCGCTGAACCTGTTTTCACCGACGACCTTGTACGGCCGCTATTGGGGGTCCGTGACACACGTGCCGTTATTGCATTTCGAGGTGTGCTACTACCAAGCCATGGAGTTCTGCATCGAACGGGGCATTCGTGTCTTCGAAGGCGGCGCGCAGGGAGAACACAAACTGGCGCGAGGATTCATGCCGGTGCAAACCTGGTCGGCCCATTGGCTGCAACGCCCGGAGTTTTCGGATGCAGTCGCGAAATTCCTGGCCAGTGAATCGGCGGGGATCGAAGGTTACGTCGACGAGTTGCACGAGCACAGCCCGTTCCGGCAGAACGACTAGCGACTGGCGGCCAGCGCGTTACTTGCCGCCTTTGCGAAACCCGCCGAGCAGAGCCGCGACCTGGCGCGGTGCCCGTTGCGCCACCACTGCCGGGGACGTCCCGGTTCCCCCCGGCGAGGGCTGGTACGGGGAACTGAATATCGGATCGACGTTCTTCGGCGGCGGGCCGGTCCGCGTCACGCGGTCGCGCTCGGGAGCGTCATGCCGCGACCTGCGCCCGGGCGCATCGCGCCGCGTGCCCGGCGTTCCCATGAGAGTGGGGGCAACGCGGCCATCGGGTTCGAACCCGGGAACGATCTTTCTAGGGATGCTGATCCGGATCATTTTCTCGATCGCTTCCAGCCGCTCGTGTTCCTCGGCACAGACAAGCGAGATTGCTTCGCCGCTCGCCCCCGCCCTTCCGGTACGACCTATGCGGTGCACATAGTCCTCCGCCGCGCCGGGCAGCTCGAAATTGACCACGTGCGGCAGATCCTCGATGTCGAGCCCGCGCGCGGCGACGTCGGTCGCCACCAGCACGCGCACTTTTCCGTCTTTGAAATCGGCGAGTGCTTGAAGCCGCTCGAGCTGGCTCTTGTCACCGTGGATGGCCGCAGTGTGAATTCCGTCGCGGTTTAGCTGGTATGCAAGACGATTCGCGCCGATCCGAGTCGAGGTGAACACCAGCACCTGGCGCAGTTCGCGCGACTGGATGAGATACGAAAGCAGCTCGCGCTTGCGCTCGCGCCTCGTGGGATGGGCGACGTGCGTGACCGATTCGGCCGCGGCGTTGTTTCGCGCCACCTGCACCAGCACCGGGTCACGCAGGAACGTATCGGCAAGCACGCGGATTTCCCCGGTGAGCGTGGCAGAGAACAGCAGGTTCTGTCGCTGCTTGGGCAGGAGCGCCATGATACGGCGCACGTCGGGAATAAAACCCATGTCGAGCATGCGGTCGGCCTCATCGAGCACAAAAGCCTCGACCTGCTGCAGGTTGAGCGTTTTCTGCTGCACGTGGTCGAGCAGCCGGCCTGGCGTGGCCACCAGGAACTCGACCCCTTGGCGCAGCGCGGCGGTCTGCGGCTTCATGTCGATGCCGCCGAACACCACGGTGCTGCGCAGGCCGATGTACTTGCCATAAATACGCACGCTCTCCTCGACCTGCGCCGCCAGCTCGCGGGTGGGAGTGAGGATGAGCGCGCGCACCGGATGGCGCGCCGGGGAAGCGCTGGTGCTGGCGTGTCGCGCGAGGCGCTGCAGGAGCGGCAGCGTGAATCCCGCCGTCTTCCCGGTGCCGGTCTGGGCAGCTCCCATGACGTCGCGGCCCTGCAGCACCAACGGAATCGCCTGCACTTGTATTGGCGTCGGCTCGGTGTACCCCTGCTCGGCAACCGCCTTGAGGAGTTCGGGAAGCAGGCCCAGATCGGAAAAGCTCGGCAAACTAAGTCTCACTTGGCCCGGCGAATGCGGGCATCAGAATGGCCAACTAGTGACGCAAGAACCGCGCTTAGGGTATGTGGCAAGAGGCGGGCATTATAGCAAACAGGCCCGGCGAGAATGCTGAAGCCGTTATTCCGGGGCTGCCGCGTCACTTCCCGTCCGATTGATGGCGCGCGAGCGCCCAGGCGACATGTTCACCTACCAGCGCCGATTCACTTCCTGCGCGCAGGCGCAGCGCGCCGATGACGCGTTCACTGGAGGGCGCGTTACCCAACCCCACAGCCAGATTGCGCAACCAGCGCTCGTAGCCGATTCTCAGGATCGCGCTCCCCGACATTCGCTCGAGAAACTGGCGCTCTGTCCACGTAAAAAGCTCGACCAGTTCGGCATCGTCCAGGCCGTTTCTCACCCGGAAATCATCTTCCGGCGAGATCCGGGCGTAGCGATTCCACGGACACGCCAGCTGACAATCATCGCAGCCGTAGACCCGATTGCCGATGAGAGACCGCCATTCCACGGGGATGCTGCCTTTCAATTCGATGGTCAGATAGGAAATGCATCGCCGCGCGTCTACAACGTAAGGAGCGACGATGGCGCGCGTCGGACAAGCCTCGATGCACTTTTCGCAGCTGCCGCAGTGCTCGGCGATCGGTGCGTCCACGGGCAGCGGCAGGTCGGTATAGATTTCCCCGAGAAAAAAGAAGGAGCCCGCCTCGCGGGTCAGCAGCAAGGTGTGCTTGCCGCGCCAACCCAGCCCCGCCTTGCGAGCCAGTTCCACTTCCATTACGGGCGCGGAATCGGTGAACACCCGATAGCCGAAGGCGCCGATCTCCGCCGCAATCCTGCGGGCGAGGCGCTTGAGACGGCCGCGCATCACCTTGTGGTAGTCGCGTCCAAGAGCGTAACGGGCGACAAAAGCCTTGCCGCCGTCGTTCAAGACCTTGCGGCTGTCGGACGCTGCAGGCAGATAATTCATGCGCGCTGAAATCACGCGCAGCGTCCCCGGAACCAGCTTGGCCGGCTGTGTCCTTTTCACGCCGTGCTTTCGCATATAATCGAGTTCGCCGTGGAAACCGCGCTCCACCCATGCGGCCAGGCGCGGCTCCGCCGCCGAGAGATCGGTGTCTGCGATTCCAACGGTCTGGAATCCCATTTCACCGCCCCAGAGCTTGATGGCGGCGGCAAGCATCGTAAGATCGATGCTGCCAGGATGTCCATCGCCTGAGACTTTGCCGTGACCCATCCCCCAGATAATAGCCAGCCACCCGCGACTTCGCACTGGAGCGCCGAACTGGAGGATGCAGCGGCTACCGAGCGACTCGGGGCGAAACTGGCGCCCTGCCTGAATCCCGGGATGCGGATTTATCTGCGCGGAGACCTCGGCAGCGGCAAGACGACCCTGGCGCGAGGCCTGCTTCGCGCGTTGG
>JBGPTG010000137.1:0-8540 GCA_041490545.1 Gammaproteobacteria bacterium | reverse complement strand
GCGGCGCGCGCCGAGAAAATCGCAGTCGGCAAACGCTCAGGCCGCCATTCGACCGCGCAGAAGTTCATCAACAAGCGGCTCGTGGATGCGGCACGACGCCATGAGGTCGTGGTCCGTCTCAAAGGCGGCGACCCGATGCTCTTCGGCCGCGCGCAGGAAGAAATCGACGCTCTGCGCAACGCGGGAGTCGATTTCGAGATCGTTCCGGGAGTGACTGCAGCGACTGCCGCCGCCGCCGAAATCGGCGTCTCGCTCACCCGTCGCGGGAGCGCACGTCACGTCGCCTTCGTCACCCCGCGCGCCGCCAAGGGCGAACGCGAAAACGACTGGGCAGCGAGCGTGCTCGCCGCCGACACCGCCGTGATCTACATGGGCGCGGGACTCGCAGACACGATCAGCGCGGAGCTGATCAAACGTGGCAAGCCAGGAAACACACCACTTGTCCTGGTGGAAAGCGCGACCCTCCCCGGGCGGCGCGCACTTTGCGGCACACTTTCGGACCTGCCGAAGCTCGCCCTCAAGGCCGGTTCCGGTCCCGCGACCGTGCTTCTTGGCGAAGTGCTGAAAGCTGCTCGTGCCGACGGCACCGCCGCCGCCGTCGAGACACTTGAGGTCTTTCTCAAGCAGGCTTGATCGGTTCCGCGCCGGCAATCCGGCGAACCCTGCTCTGCCTGCCGTATCAGATTTAAATCCACCGCTTTCGAGGCCAGACCATGAGTTCACACCCTCTCCCTGAAACGGTATGGCGCTCGCCTTCCGGAGAAGTCGTGGCTTGCGTCGAAAAGCTGAAGGTACTCCGCGAAGACCTCGAAGAAATCCAGCAGCACTGCCAGGACGCGCTGGAGGACGCCGTGCTCATGGGCTGCGACGAAAAGCAGTTCCGCCAAGTCCTCGCCAACCTCGTCGAAACCGTCGAGAACCCGTACAAGGAGTGAGGTACCCGGGCCGAGCTTCAGTCGCGCTTCGCGAGGAACACCGACCACGCAATGAATCCGAGAAATGCCGCCAGCGTCCACTCGGGGATGCTGAGCGACAGGAAGGTCCAGTCGACCACTCCGCATTCACCCGAGCCGCGCAACACCCGCCGCAGCGATTCGAGCGGCCCGAAAGTCGAGAGCAGGTAGTCCAGGGCAGGCCCGCAGGCGGGGCGCTTCTCCGGAGGCAGGTACTGCAGCCACACGTGCCGGCCGGCCACGGCGGCACCGGCAGCCGCCATCACGGCGATCGTGCCCGCGTAAATGCCCGCCCCCAGACGGCCCGAAGGACGGTGAATGGAGGCGACCAGAAACGCCACGCCGGTCGCCGCGAGAAACAGCCGCTGGAGCATGCAAAGCGGACAAGGCTCGAGGCCCGCGACGAACTGCAGGTAGTAGCCAAAGGCGAGCATTCCGGCGCACGCCAGAAATCCCGCGAGGTTGCCGATGCGGCGGGACAGGAAGATGTTCATCACGGGCGAGAGCCTAACACCGGCGCGGAATTTCCGGTACCGGCGCTTCGATCCGAAATGCCGATGCCGGTTCGCGCGTTGACGGCGACGGTGCTTCTCGCAACCGACTCCATTCCGCCCGCACAGACATTACAATGTCCGGCCCGGCGATACGCCGTCCGATGCCAGGGAGCCCAGCCCGTGAAGACGCGTTTTGCCAGCCGCGAAGTCCTGGGCCTGACCCGGGCGGAGTTTGCGGTTCTGCGGCGGCTTTCGTCCCCAGGGAAGATCCAGGACTTTCTGTCCGCGATGCCGGCCAATTTCGAAACCGGCGGCCAGACTTCGCTGTCGGTGCGGGAGGTGATCCGCCAGCGCCGCGCGCACTGCATCGAAGGCGCGATGCTCGCGGCCTGTGCTTTGTGGGTCCACGGCGAACCGCCTCTGCTCCTCGATCTGCGCGCGGAGCGTGACTACGACCATGTCGTGGCATTGGTCCGGCGCGGCCGCTTCTGGGGCGCGATTTCCAAGACCAATCCGCCGCTGCTGCGCTGGCGCGACCCCGTCTATCGCAGCGTGCGCGAACTGTCGATGTCGTATTTGCACGAGTACGCCAACAAGCGCGGACAAAGGACTCTGCGGAGCTACTCGCGCCCCTTCGACCTGCGCACGGTCGATCCGCGACTCTGGGTGACCAACCCGAGGAATTGCTGGAACATCGGAGAGGCGATCGACGCTATACGCCACTACCCGCTGGTGACGAAGCAGCAGGCGCGCAATCTCCGGCGCCGCGACGCGACCGAGCGCAAGGCGGGAAAACTCGGCGAACACCGGCCGCCACGGAAGCGGTAGGCCACGGGAATCAGGCGATCTGCGCCGCCTTGCGTACGCTCTCGATGAGCGAGGTGCGCATGAGAAACTGCTTGTGCTGCGCCCGATCGGCGGCCACGCGACGCAACTGGTCGAAGTTCGCTTGCCGGACCTTGGGGTCGCGTTCCTCCAGGCGCTTCTTGTTCGCGACGGTCTGCTGCTGCACGTACTCTATGTTGAGCGGACGCCTGCGCCGCTCGTAGCGGTCGAGCACTTCCTGCCCCGCTTCGCCACTGCTCACCGCCCGCAAGGTCCCGGCGAGCTCGACGGCGTCGTGGATTCCGCAGTTGAGTCCCAGGCCGCCCACGGGATTGTTGACGTGCGCCGCATCGCCGGCGAGGAACACCCGCCCTCTGCGGAACGATTTCGCCACACGCTGATGCACCCGGTAGATGTTGCGGTGGACGACCCGATCGAGTGGATGATCTGCGTGGATCCTGCCGAGCCGCCGCAGCACCGCAGCGTCGGAAAATGCCTCTTCGTCGGTTTCGTTCTCATGCGCCGGAAACACGGCGCGCCATCGGCCCTTCAGGTCGTCGCCCATGACTTTGAAGAGGTTGGTCCATTCCTCGGGGTCGGATATGTAGCTGCGCGGGCAGCAATCGAGCACCGCCTGGAAATCGAAGAGGGTCGTCAGCACCAGAAATCGTTCCGGCCAGGTGTAGCCTTCGAAGTCTATGTCCAGGCACTTGCGTACCGTGCTGCGCCCGCCGTCACAGCCGATGACGTAGTCGAAATCGTGCCGCTCGGTTCCGTCCGCTCCCTCCACGGTCACGCGGACGCCATTCGCATCCTGGGAGAGTTGCGCGAGACTCGTCGCCATCCGCACGGTGGCATTCGACATCGCGGCGAGGCGCCGCAAGCCGATGGCCACGAGCTTGTGCTGCTCAGTCTGTACGACGTAGGGGTAAGGTGTCTCGTCGCGCAGCACCTCGTGATCGAATTCGGCAACGAGGGTCTTCGTCGCACCGTCCCAGAACTGGAAGTAGCGCGCGACGAGACCCACCGACTGAAACTCATCGAGCAGTTCGAGCTCCGCGAGCATGCCGAGCGTCGAAGGATGCGTCGTCGCCGCGCGCGGGCTGGGATCGATTTCGTGTCCCGCCTCGAACAGCACCACGCGCATGCCCTGCGTTGCGCAGGCGATCGCCGCGACGACGCCGACCGGCCCCGCGCCGACGATGCAGACCCGTGCTGTCATCGAGCCGGAACGGTTTCAGCGCGTACCGGCGTGTCCGCCCGGCGCCGGTATCGGCTCGCTCGTAGCCCGCTTCGAGTGATCCGCGGCGAGCAGCAGGTACATCGCCGGAACGACGAAGAGGGTAAACAACGTCCCGACCGCGATTCCGGACGAGATCACCAGCCCCAGGTTGAAGCGGCTCAGCGCGCCCGCCCCGGTCGCGATGAGGAGCGGGACGACGCCGAACACCATCGCGCCCGTGGTCATCAGGACGGGGCGCAAGCGGATCCCGGCCGCGTGCTCGATGGCCTCGCGCTTGGAAAGACCCTTTATTTGAAGCTGGTTGGCGAACTCGACGATTAGGATCCCGTGCTTGCTGATGAGGCCGATGAGGGTGACCAGACCCACCTGGGTGTAGATGTTGAGACTCGCTCCCCCGATTCCGAGGCTCACGAAAATGAGCGCCCCGCAAATCGACATCGGCACCGAGATGAGAATGATCACCGGATCGCGGAAGCTCTCGAACAGCGCCGCAAGCGCAAGGAAAATGATGATGAGCGCGAAGAAGAACGTCACCACCAGCGCGCTCGATTCCTGAATGAACTGTCGCGACGGGCCGGCGTAGTCCACGGAGTACCCCTGCGGCAGCGTTTTCGCGGCGAGGTCCTGAAGGTAGGCGATCGCCTCACCCTGGGTCACACCGATGAACGGCACGCCGGAAATCGTCGCGGCGTTCTGCTGCTGGAAGCGGTTGAGCGCCTGAGGAACGGTCTTGGTCGTGATGTGCGCGACGGTGGAGAGCGGAATCGACTCGCCGTTCGCCGCGCGGATGTAAGTACTGTTCAGCTGACTGGCGTTCAGCCGGTCCGCCTGCTGCACCTGCGGAATCACCTTGTATGCACGATCGTGAAAGCTGAAGTAGTTCACGTAGCCGCCGCCGACGAGCGACGACAGCGCGCCGCCCACATCCTTCATGGTGAGCCCGAGCTGGGCCGTCAGTTCGCGGTCGATCACGACCGTCGATTGCGGCAGGTCGTAGCGAAGGTCGTTGTCGACGAAAAAAAATCTGCCGCTCTTTTGCGCTTCCTGGAAAAAAGCGGAGGCCACCTCGTTCAGCCGTTCGAAGGGATCGGTCGTCTGGATCACGAACTGGACCGGCAGCCCGAAGGCGCCCGGAAGCGGCGGCGGCTGGAAAGCCACCGCACGGAGGCCAGCGATGTGCTCGAGCTCTTTTTGTACGACCGGCTGAAGCTGCGCAGCGGTGGCCTTGCGCTCGTTCCAGGGCTTCAGCACCATGCCGGCGAGGGTTTGCCCCGGGATGTCGAGCTGGAACACATGGTCCGTTTCCGGATGCTTCACGATAGTCTCGTAGACCTGACGCGTGTACAGCTGGCGCTGCTGCAGCGTCGAATTGGGAGCGGCTTGGGCAGAGCTGATGACGACGCCTTGGTCTTCCGGAGGTGCGAGCTCGGATTTCGCCGTCGCGTAAAGAAAATAGATGCTGCCGAGGACGATAATGGCGAATACGCCGGTCACGGGCACCCAGTTGAGCGCTCCGTGCAGCAGGTGCTCGTAGCGACGGTGCAGCGTATCGAATGCCCGATCGAGCAGCAGCACGAGTTTCATGTCCCAGCCCTTCTGGTTCGGGTCGTGGGGCCTGAGCAGGCGTGCGCACATCATCGGCGAAAGCGTGAGCGCGACAATCGCCGACACCACAACGGCGCCGACCAGCGTGAAAGCGAACTCGGTGAAGAGCGCTCCGGTGAGCCCACCGAGGAATCCGATCGGCACGTACACGGCAACGAGTACCACCGCCATCGCAATGATCGGATTGGCCAGCTCGCGCGCGGCGAGGATCGCTGCCTCGGTGGGACTCAGGCCCTCTTCCAGGTGGCGGTTGACGTTCTCCACCACGATGATGGCGTCGTCCACCACGAGCCCGATCGCGAGCACCAGGGCGAGCAGCGTCAGCAGGTTGATCGAGTAGCCGAGGGCGAACATCAGCGTGAACGTTCCGACGAGCGAAAGCGGGATCGCCACCGTCGGGATGATGACCGAGCGCAGCGAGCCGAGGAACGCGAACACCACCAGGGTCACGATCACGAGCGCCTCGGCGATCGTGAGAACGACCTCGTCGATCGCGCTATTCACGAATTTGGTCGAATCGTACACGACCTCGCTCTGCAGACCCTGGGGCAGCTGCGCCTTGATCCCGGGGAAAACGTTACGCACGCGCGCGATCACTTCGAGCAGGTTCGCGGCCGGCGCGACCTGGATGCCGATGTACACCGCCTTCTTTCCGTCGAAGCCGACCTCTGAGTCATAGTCCTCGGCGCCGAGCGTGACGTTGGCAACATCGCTCAAACGGATGACCGCGCCGCCCTGCTGTTTGATGACGAGGTTCTTGAACTGCTCGACCGTGCGAACATCGGTCGACGCGGTGAGGTTCACCTGGACCATCTGGCCCTTGGTCGCGCCCACCGCCGAGAGAAAGTTGTTGGCGGCAAGCGCCGCGCTCACATCGGCCGCGGTGAGGTTGTAGGCAGCGAGCTTGTCCGGATCGAGCCAGGCCCGCAGCGCGAAGAGCTTTCCTCCCAGGATGTCGGCCGACTGCACGCCTTCGACCGCCTGCAGCTTGGGCTGGACCACGCGGATCAGGTAGTCGGTGATCTTGTTGGCCGTGAGCACGTCGCTTGCGAAGCCGATGTACATCGCGGCGAGCGTTTGGCCGACCCTGACCGTGATCACCGGCTGCTGCGAGCCCGGCGGCAACTGATTGAGAACGGCGTTCACCTTGGTATTGATCTCGGTGAGCGCCTTGCCGACCTCGTAGTTCAGCCGCAGGGCGGCCGTGATGGTGCTCACGCTCTGGCGGCTGACCGAGCTCATGTAATCGATGCCGTTCGCCTGTGCGATGGAGTTCTCGAGCGGCGTGGTGATGAATCCGGCAACAAGCGCCGGGTCGGCGCCGACGTACGTCGTGGTCACCGTGACGACCGCATTTTGCGTTCGCGGGTACTGCAGGACAGGCAGGAGCCCGATCGAGCGCAGGCCGAGCACGAGCAGCGTCAGGCTCACGACCGTCGCGAGAACCGGCCGCTCGATGAAGATGTCGGTGAACTTTCTCATCCAGTCCCCTACTGGTCCTGGGGTTGCGGAGCCGGATCGTTCGCCGGCTGGATCGAATTGTTGACGGCCACGGGCACCCCCGAGCGCAGCTTGATCTGCCCGGCGGTGACCACTGTGTCGCCTTCCTTGATGCCCGAGAGGATCGCGACCTGGTCGCCGCGCGTGCTGCCCGTCGTGACGAACTTCTGCTGCGCGAGAAGCGATGCTTTCCCATCCTGGCCCTTTTGTTCTTCCACGACGAACACGGTGTCACCGTAGGGATTGTAGGAAACCGCGGTCTGCGGCAGCGTGAGGAAGCGCTGCGGTGCGCCCGAGGCGATCGCCACCGTGGCGAACATTCCGGGAAGGAGGCTTCGCTTCGGATTGGGGACGGTCGCGCGCACCTGGACGTTGCGCGTGGCCGGATCCACCTTGGGGTCGATCGAGCTGATCTCCCCGGTAAATTGCTGGCCGGGGAAAGCGTCGCTCTTCAGAATGATCTTCTGCCTGAGTGCGACCTTGCCGAGCGATTTTTGCGGTGCGTAGAAATCCACGTACACGGGGTCGAGCGCCTGCAGCGTCACCAGCTTCGTCCCGGCGTTGACGTACTGCCCGATGTCCACCGCGCGGATTCCGAGCCGCCCGTCAAAGGGCGCGCGCACGAGCTTCTTGTTCACGAGCGCCTGTTGCTCGGCGACCTGCGCTTTCGCGCTCTTCAGCGTTGCCGCGTCGACGTCCACCACGGCCTGACTCACCGCCTGGATCTCCAGTTGCTTCCGGTTGCGCTGGTAATTCACTTCCGCCAGCTCGGCGTTCGCTCCGAGCGCCTGAAGCTTCGCCAGGTCCGACTCGGCATTGAGCTGTACGAGCGGTGCGCCCGCCTGGGCCGCCTGCCCGGATTGAAAGTGTATGGCGGTGATCACCCCGGAGACCTCCGGGGCGAGGTCGGCGCCGCGCACCGCGCGCAGCGTCCCGACGGCCTGGAACTCGCCCTGCCATTCGGCGAACTGCGCCTTGGCTGTGGAGACGGTCTGAGGCGGGATTCCGCCGGCCGACATGAATTTCTTGATCATGACTCCCTTGAACGCCTGGAAACCGAATATCCCGCCGAACAACATTCCGACAGCCAACAGCATGATGATCATTCGTTTCGTCATGAGCGCAACTCCAAGAAATTTCCCTTTACCGGCACAGGCTCAATTCGCGCGAGCGGCACGAGCCGGGTCCTGCCCCTCGCGCCGCCACCATCCGCCGCCCAGCGCCTGGAACAACGCAGCCGTATCCGCGTAACGGGCAGCCTGGGCCTGCACCAGGCCGATTTTTGCCTGTTCGTACTGGCGTTGCGCATTGAGCAGCGCGACGTAGTTTGCCGCGCCAAACTGAATTTGCCCGCGCGTGACTTCCAGGCTCTCGCGCGCCGCGGCTTCGGCTTCCGCCTGAGCTTTCAGCGCCACGGCGTCGAACTCGAGCGCCAGCAGCACGTCGGCGACGTTCTGGAAGGCTCCGAGCACGGTCTGCTGGTATTGCGCGAAAGCCTGGTCGTAGGCGGCAATCGCGCCGCGCTTTCTCGCCTGCAGCTGGCCGGCGTGGAAAATCGGTTGAAGCAGACCGGCGCCGATGCTCCAGAGCTGCGTGCCGGGATCGAAGAGATTGGAAACATGGGTTGCTCCCGAGCCATAGCTCGCGCTCAATGTCAGCTGCGGGAACATGAGCGCCTGCGCGACGCCGATGCGCGCGTTGGTTTGACGCAGGATCGCTTCTGCCGCGCGAATGTCCGGGCGTTGTTGCACGAGATCGGAGGGCAGGCTCACCGGAAGGATCTCAGGCAGCCGGAACCCCGCGAGATCGAGCTGCGGTAACCCGGCGTCGCCTGGAAACTTTCCGACGAGCACCGCGAGCTGGTTGCGCGTCTGCGCGAGCGCTTTTTCGAGCGGCGGAAGGTTCGCGCGCGTCAGCGCG
>JBGPTG010000136.1:0-8547 GCA_041490545.1 Gammaproteobacteria bacterium | reverse complement strand
TTGCACTTTGCCCTCGGTGATCTTCATCCGATTTGGTGGACACATTTTCTGAGCGACTTAGCAGTTATGCCGCATCACACTCTCTGATTAGTAACATGGATCGGCCCGCACAAGAACACCTGCTTTCCAGGGGAAACAACCCAGTTCGGGTGGATACACGTCATCGCGCACCTTGCAAGTGTCTGTCCCTCTTAGAAGGCGCAAAACGTTAGGTCGAGGTGTCTACACTATCGGATGAGGTTCTCGGTCCGCTCGTGGTTGCGGTTAGACGATCCTGCGCTCTTTCAGACTGGCGATCTCGGCATCGCTGTAGGCATGCGCAGCAAGGACCGCCGCCGTATGCTCGCCAAGCGCCGGGCCGACCCACTCGAGATCTCCAGGGGTCTCCGAAAGCCTGGGAATGATACCCGGCACCTTCAGCGCGGTGCCATCGGGCAGTTTCACTTCCCGGATCATTTCTCGAGCGAGGTACTGGGGATCGCTGGCGATATCCGCCATGCTGTAGATCTTTCCATTGGGCACCTGCGCTGCATTGAGGAGTGCGACGATCTCGTCGCTCGAGTACCGGCGGGTCCACTCGCCAATGACTGCGTCGAGTTCGCTGGCACGAGCCGAGCGTCCGGCATTGTCCGAGAGCCCCGCGTCGTTCGCCAGGTCCGGCCTCCCGATGGTCTCCATCAGGCGCTTGAATATGCTGTCGGCGTTCGCCCCGATCACGATGTGCTGTCCGTCGCCGGCAGGATAGGTGTTCGAAGGGACGATGCCGGTCAGGTTGCTTCCGGTGCGCTCGCGAAGCTCTCCGAACATGCCGTATTCCGGGAGCGAGCCCTCCATCATGTTGAACACCGCTTCGTACAGCGCGACATCCACGACCTGCCCCTTGCCGCCGCTCGCGTCGCGATGGCGCAGCGCGATCAGGGTGCCGATGACGCCGTGGAGCGCCGCCAGTGCGTCGCCGATCGAAAGATTCGGCCGCACCGGCGGGCGATCGGGATAGCCGGTGACGTAGCGCAGGCCGCCCATGGATTCGCCGATCGCGCCGAATCCCGGCTGGTCGCGGTACGGGCCCGTCTGTCCGAATCCGGAAAGCCTCAGCATCACCAACCCCGGGTTGGCGCTCGACAGCCGGTCGTAGCCCAGCCCCCATTTTTCCAGAGTGCCCGGGCGGAAATTCTCGATCACCACGTCGGCGTCCGCCGCGATCCTGCGCACCACTTCCTGTCCTTCTGGCCGTCTCAAGTCCACCGTGACGGATTTCTTGTTTCGATTCTGCACGTACCACCACAACGACGTGCCGCGATGGACCTTTCTCCATTTCCGCAGCGGGTCCCCGTCGGGCGGTTCTATCTTGATGACGTCGGCTCCGAATTCGGCGAAGAATTTTCCGGCAAACGGACCCGCGATGAGCTGCCCCAGTTCTATGACCTTCAGTCCTTGCAGCGACTTCATGGCGCCTGGAACCTGCGCGCGTCGCGGCGCGATTGGAATCGGACCTCAGGCCGCGCCGGGTGTGGCCGCTTCACAACGAGCGTCTCTCGACGAACGCCTGAGCGAGCGTGCCGCTGTCGACGTATTCCAGTTCTCCGCCGACCGGAACCCCCCGCGCAATGCGCGTTACGCGCAAGCCCCGCCCCTTGAGCATCTCGCTTGTGTAATGCGCCGTCGCCTCTCCCTCGTGGGTGAAGTTGGTCGCGACGATGACTTCGGTGACCTCACCGCCGCTCAAGCGACGCTGCAGGACGTCCAAGCCTATTTCCTTCGGTCCGATTCCATCCAGCGGCGACAGGCGCCCCATGAGCACGAAATACAGCCCGTTGTACGCCAGCGTCTGCTCCATCATGAGCAGGTCCCCCGGAGTCTCCACCACGCACAGTTGCGATGGATCCCGTCTCGACGACGCGCACAGCACGCACAGTTCCTCCTCGGTGAAAGTATTGCATTTGGCACAGCGTCGAATGCGCTGCAGCGCCGTCTCGAGGGAGTCCGCCAGCTTCGCCGCCCCCGGCTTGTCGTGCTGCAGCAGGTGGTAGGCGATCCGCTGCGCCGATTTCGGGCCGACGCCGGGGAGACAGCGCAACGCCTCGACGAGGTCTTCGAGCGCGCTCGGCGACTTCACTTGAGGATGCTCAGAACGGGAGCTTCAAGCCTGGAGGCAGCCCCATGCCGCCGGCGAACCCGGCCATCTTGTCCTGCAGCAGGGTCTCGACCTTGCGCGCGGCGTCGTTGAATGCGGCAGCGACCAGGTCTTCGAGCATTTCCTTGTCGTCCTTGAGCAGGGAAGGATCGATGCTGACTCTCCTCACGTCATGTCGGCCGGTCATCGTCACCTTGACCATTCCGGCCCCGGATTGCCCTTCGATTTCCATGGCAGCGAGCTGCTCCTGCAGCTTGCGCATGTTCTCCTGCATCTGCTGGGCCTGCTGCATCAGTCCCGCGAGTTGTGCTTTCATCCTTGGAATCTCCGCTACTTTGCCGGCTTGATCGAGGAATCGACGATGGTGGCGTCCAGGTTTTCAACCAGATCCCGGACGAATGCATCCTGGCCTATTACCGCTACCGCCCGGTCCCGCGCCGTGTTGCCGCCGGTTTCGCCCACCTTCACGGTCAGACGCAGGCTGCGGCCGAAATGCTCCTGCAACGCGCCGCGAAGCTTGTCCTGAAAGCTCTTTTCGGCCAGGTGCCTGGCCGCAGGCGGCACGCACAACTCCAGCACTTCGCCGTCGAAGCGCTGCAGCTCGCTTGCCTGGGCGAGCTGCTTGGCGATTCCCCCCAGATTGAGCGAATTGGCGAGCTTGGGCCAGTCGCCGTCGAACGGCCGCTGCAGGGGGGCCGTGGTTGCGGCCGGCGGCGCACCGACCGCACCAGGGCGCGCCGCAGGGCGTTCCGCGGTCGTGAAGGCGAGCATGCGCAGCAGCACCATGCTGAATCCGGCAAACTCGTCAGGCGCAAACGGCAGGTCCTGGCGTCCGTGAACGACGATCTGGTAGTAAAGCTGCACGTCCTCGGGATCGAGTCGCTTGGCCAGGGCCGTCAGCCGCTCCCCCTGGAATTCGCCCGCGCCGACCGCGTCCGGCGCGATTCGCGCCAGCGCAACGCGGTGCAGCAGCGTCCCGAGATCCTGGAGCGCGCCGTCAAAGGCCACTCCGCCTGATCGCATCTCCTCCGCGATGTCCAGGATTTTTCGGGCATCTCCCGCGGCAATGCCTTCCAGGAGGGAATACAGATAGCTCTCATCGACCGTGCCGAGCATCGCGCGCACGGCTTCCTCGGTGACTTTGCCGCCGCCGTAAGCGATCGCCTGGTCGAGCAGGGACAGGGCGTCGCGCATGCTGCCGCGGGCACCCCGGGCAATGAGCGCGAGCCCGGCCGGCTCGCCCTGGAATTTCTCCTCGGCCAGAATCTTCGCGAGATGATCGACGATCGCGCCCGCCGGCATCTGCTTGAGATTGAACTGCAAGCACCGTGAAAGCACGGTGACCGGGATCTTCTGGGGATCGGTGGTCGCCAGGATGAACTTGATATGCTCGGGCGGCTCCTCCAGCGTCTTCAGCATCGCATTGAACGCCGACGTGGAGAGCATGTGGACTTCGTCGATCACGTATACTTTGAACCGGCCTCGCGTCGGCGAGTACACCGAGTTTTCCAGAAGCTGCCGCATCTCATCGACCTTCGTATTGGTGGCGGCGTCCACTTCGATGAGGTCGACGAACCTGCCCGCGTCGATCTCCAGGCAGGCGCTGCACTTTCCGCAGGGCCGCGAACTGATGCCCGTTTCGCAGTTGAGGGCCTTGGCGAGAATGCGCGCCACGGTGGTCTTGCCGACCCCGCGGGTTCCGGAAAACAGGTACGCATGGTGCAGCCGCTTCTCGTCCAGCGCGTGGCGCAGCGCCTTGACGACGTGCTCCTGGCCGATCAGCGACTCGAAGTCGCGAGGACGCCACTTTCTGGCGAGGACCTGGTAAGACATGCGGGAATTTTAGCCTGTCGTGTTCGGGTGGCGAGCCTGACCCCGGCACTTGCATGGAATAGCTGTGGCTGCTTCCTTCCGGACCTGACCAGATTCACTACAATGCAATGCGGGGAGGCCCGCCGTGTTCTGCAGTATGCGCCGCCCGGGGATTATACCGATACCGGCTCCGCGCATATTCGGCGGCGCTAGATCCGGTTATCATGACCTTGGAGTTCCTGCGCCGTGCCCGAAAAACAAAGGCGTACCTTCACTTCAGACTTCGAACCCGGAGGAAAGACCATGACCCGATTCGCGAACGAGTTTCGCCTTCCAACCCTGCCCGCGGCAGCCGCTTTGCTCGCATCTGCGCTTTTCGCCGGCGCGCAGGCAGTGCAGGCACAATCACAGGATTCCTACCCCAGCCGGCCCGTCAAGGTCCTCGTGCCCTACCAGTCGGGAGGGGCGACCGACATCATCGCTCGACACGTCGCAGCCAAGCTGACGGAATCGCTCGGCCAGAATTTCCTCGTCGAAAACCGCCCCGGTGCCTCGGGCAATCTCGCGCTGGAAGCCGTTGCCAGGGCGCCAGCCGACGGCTACACCTTGTTCGTCGGCAACGTCTCCACCAACACCATCAACGAAAACATATTCGCGCATCAGCTGCAGATCAAACCGTCTCGGGATCTGGTGGGCATCGCGAAACTGGTGGAAATTCCGCACATTATCGCGACGACGGCGGGTTTTCCCGCCAACTCGGTCGCCGATCTGATCGCGCTCGCGAAAAAGGATCCCGGCAAGATCAACTATGCGTCCGCGGGCCTGGGAAGCTATCCCCACCTCGACATGGAAAAGCTGCAGAAAGCAGCTGGAATCACGCTCACCCACGTTCCCTACAAGGGCGGCGCGGGCCAGATGATCCCCGCGATCATCTCGGGGGAAGCGCCGGTGGCGTTTCTCAACCTTTCCTCTGCCTTGCCGCAAATTCGTGGCGGAAGGATGAAGGCGATCGCCACCACCGCGCCGGGACGCCTCGCCGAGCTTCCAAACGTGGCGACCATGGCGGAACAGGGGTTTCCCGGGATCGGCACCAATGCGTGGCAGGGAATGTTCGCGCCCGCGGCAACTCCGAAGCCGATCGTCGACAAGCTCTACCAGTCCGTCGCGGCGGTCCTGTCGAACTCGCAGATGAAAGAGCAGCTGGCCAAGCAAATGCTCGACGTCACGCTCTCGCCCTCGCCGGCACAGTTCCAGCAGTTGGTGGAAAAGGAGACGCGCGAGTGGGGCGATTTCCTGCGCGAGGCGAAGATCACGATCGAATAGGCGGAAACCGGGGACAGACCCCGGTTTCGCGGTAGATCACGAAATCCGAGGAAAACGGGGCTGTCCCCGCTTACTACACGAGCCGGCGTTGGCAAAAACAAGAACCCCTGGCAGTCGGCCGTCGCAACCGCGTTTCGACCTCGTCGTCGAAAAAGACCTCGAAATCCCGATGCGCGACGGAGCTCGGCTGAAGGCCGACGTGTTCCGTCCGAAGTCGTCCGGCCGGTTCCCCGTCATCATCAATCTCGGCCCCTACCAGAAGAACAAGCTGTGGGTTCCGCCTCCCGATCTGGAGGAAAAGCCGAACCCGTACATGAACTGGGAGACGGTCAACCCGCTGTGGTGGGTGCCGCGCGGTTACATTGCTCTTCGCGTCGACGGCCGCGGCTCGGGAAGATCGCCGGGACGTACCGATCCCTGGTCGTCCTCTGAGGCGCGCGATTTCTACGACGCCATCGAGTGGGCGGCGAAGCAATCCTGGAGCAACGGCCGGGTCGGCACGAACGGCATCTCCTACTACGCGATGACCCAGTGGCTGGTCGCGAGCTTGAGGCCGCCGTCGCTGAAAGCGATGATCCCCTGGGAAGGCGCGGCCGATATGTACCGCGACTTCGGCTATCACGGCGGGATCTTCTCCTTCGGTTTTGCCACCAACTGGTGGAACAATCATATGGCCCACCATCTGCTCGGCAAACCACAGGCTTCCGCAACCGATGCGTTCTCCACACCCTGGCTGTGGGACTACATGCGAAACAATCTCGACGGGGAATGGTGGCGGGGCCGCCGGGCCCTTTGGGAGAACATCGAGATTCCGCTCTACAGTGCCGGTAACTGGAGCGGCATGGGCTTGCATCTGCGCGGCAACACCGAGGGCTATGTTCGCGCCGCGTCGAAACACAAGAAGCTGCGCATTCACGCCGGCACGCATTACCACCCGTTCTACTCCGAGGAGGGCCGGACCGACCAGCTGCGCTTCTTCGATCACTGGCTCAAAGGCATCGATACCGGAATCATGCGCGAACCGCCGGTCAAGCTCCTCATCCGCAAGGGCGGCCACGGCAACGCTCAATGGCGCACCGAGAAGGAATGGCCGATTCGCCGCACCCGCTGGACGAGGTTCTATCTCGACCCTGGGGCGCGCGGGCGGGCCGGTGAAGTCGAAGGCGCGCTCGCAAAGGCGGCACCTCGCAAGACCTCGTCGATCTCCTATTCCGCGAGCGGGATGAGCAAGGCGGGCGTCGCTTCAGCCTCGTGGACATCGACCGTGCTCGCCGGCAGCCTTCCCCGCATGGGAGTTTCTTTCGAAAGTGCGGTCCTGACGGAGGACACGGAGGTCACCGGGCCCGTCGCGCTGGTGCTGTGGGTCTCGAGCACCACCGAAGACATGGACATTTTCGCGACGATACGCAACATTGCTCCGAACGACGAAGACGTTTTCGAGCTGGGCCAGCAGAGCCAGCCCGTCCCGGTCGCCAAGGGCTGGCTGCGCGCCTCGCACCGCAAGCTCGATGCATCGCTCAGCCGGCCCTATCGGCCGTACCATTCACACGAAGATCGCCAGCGGCTGAAGGCCGATGAAGTGGTTCGCGTCGACGTGGAAATCTGGCCGACCTGCATGGTCTTCATGAAAGGCCATCGCATCCGGCTCGACATCCAGCCCCGCGACGGCATTGGCAGCTTTCCGTATACGCACTACGGCGCCGACTACAACACCGGGACCAACGTCATCCACACTGGAGGAAGCCGCGCCTCGCACCTTCTGCTTCCCGTCATTCCCGCCAGGTAGGGTGATGAAAAGACTCTTGCGGACCCTCTCCTTCGCCGTTGCGCTTTGGGGAATGGTTGCTGGCGGAAGCTACGCACAGCAGGAAACGCAGGTCTGGCCGACCCGATCCGTCCGGTTGATCATCCCGTTCGCCCTGGGCGGTGCGACCGACATCGTTGCGCGCATCCTTGCGCCCGCTCTCGGCGAAACGCTCGGACAGCCTTTCGTCGTGGAAAACCGCCCCGGTGCCGCAGGCAACATCGGCGTCGAGCTGGTCGTCCGTGCGAACCCGGACGGGCACACGGTGCTCGTCGGCAATATTTCCACCAATGCGATCAATCCGACCGCCTTCGCGGCGACGCTCAAGTTCGATCCCGCAAAAGACCTAGCCCCGGTCACGCTGATCGCTTCAGTCCCAAATGTGCTCGTGTCCGGCGTCGCTTTTCCGCCGGGAAACTTTAAGGAACTGATCGAGTACGCCCGCGCGCGTCCCGGACAGATGAACTACTCCAATCCCCTCGGCTCCTACTCGCATCTCGACACGCTGGACCTGCTTGGGCGAACCGGCGTGAAGGCGGTGCTGATCCCCTCGAAAGGGGCCGGCTCCACGCTCACCTCCATCATCAACGGCGAGATCCATTTCTCGTTCCTCAACGCCGCCTCGATCACCCCGCACGTGAAAGGCGGACGCATGAAGGCCTTCGCCACCACGGCGCGCGAACGCCTCCCCGATCTTTCCGAAGTCCCTACTATGGCGGAGGTCGGATTTCCCGACGTGGGCAGCGTCAACTGGAATGGATTCTTCATGCCGGCGAGGACACCGCGCGCCATCGTCGGCAAACTGCATTCGGCGACGCTGCAGGTGATGCAGCGCAAACGGCTGCAGGACGCGTTCGTGAATTCTGCGGTGCCCATCACGCTCAGCAGGTCGCCCGAAGAGTTCCAGGAATTCGTGAACGCGGAGATCGGGCGCTGGGCGCGCATCCTCAGGGACAACGACATCAGGCTGGAATAGCATGAGCGCAAGAAACTCCAAGGCGAAAACGTTCATCGGGTCCCAGCCCCGCGATCTCGAGCTAATCGTCGAAAAGGACGTGCGCATCCCCATGCGGGACGGGGCGATCCTCTACGCCGACGTATTTCGACCCGACGGCGGTGAGGAGCGCTTCCCCGCCATCATGAACATCAGCGTCTACCAGAAGGACAAGCTTTGGGTGCCGCCGGCGGATCTCGAAGAGGGGCCGAATCCCTACATGAACTGGGAGACCGCCAATCCGCTGTGGTGGTGTCCGCGCGGATACGCCCTGGTGCGCGTGGACGCGCGTGGATCGGGCAAGTCGCCCGGTCAATCGGAACCGAGCTCTTATCAGGAGGCGATGGATTTCTACGATGCCATCGAGTGGATCGCAAAACGCCCCTGGTGCTCGGGGAAGATCGGCACGCTAGGCGTCTCCTATCACGCGAGTTCGCAATGGCGAGTCGCCGGCCTGCAGCCTCCATCGCTCAAGGCAAT